>CAYLKB010000078.1:0-7671 GCA_964384165.1 uncultured Methanosarcinales archaeon | reverse complement strand
TGTATTCCTCCTGGTTGGCCTGGTAGGCATCTTGGAGATATTCCATCTTCAGTGAATTGGTGTCTTTTATAATTTTCAAGAGTTTCATCTGATAGAGGTATATATTTGCCTCTGTTTATTTTCATATTTGAAGTGTCAAATCTTTTAGTAGTTAAGTGGGAAGATGCAAGATGTTTGTCAAGTAAAACAACTACTGGTGTTTGGGTTATCTCAGCTAAATTAAAAGCATTAAAACTTTCATAAAAACATTCTTCTGCATCACCTGGAGCTAGAACTATTAAAGGAAATTCTCCTTGTGATGAGTTTATGACGAATTTTAAGTCTCCTTGGTCAGTGTATGTTGGGATTCCTGTTGATGGTCCGCCTCTCATACATTCATATGCAACAAGGGGGATTTCTGCTATAGCTCCCATTCCAAGTGCTTCATTCATTAATGCAAAACCGCCACCTGATGTAGCTGTCATTGCTCTGACACCTGCCATTCCTGCTCCACATACCATATTCATAGCTGCTAGTTCGTCTTCTGTGTGTTTTGTTGTAATATTGTAGTCTAGTTCGTGTGCGGCAAAGAATGATAAGAAAGAAGATGATGGGGTCATTGGGTATTCTCCAACAAATTTTACACCTGCTTTAAGAGCACCTAGTGCAGCAGCATCATTTCCGCTTAAAAATATCCTATTTCCAAGAGGATTTTCGCATTTATTTATTCTGCCTAAATAACCTTTTCCTGTTTCTATGCATATTTTTTGGGAAAAGTTAAAACCAATTTCTGCTGCTTTGTAGTTTTCTTTTTTTACATCTTCAGGTTTTTTTCTAAAATGTGAACCTATTGCATGTTCAAGCAATACTCCATCTTCACCCATTATACCTATTACTGCTCCGAATGCTACTGTGTTAACATATCTTTTGTCAAGTTCGCCTAGAAGTTCTTGATATGGAAGTTTTATGATAGTATATTCATCTGATTCAAATTTATGTTTTGAGTCGCAAATTAATACTCCGCCTTTGTTTAGATATTTTAGGTCTTCTTTGATGGTTAATTCATCAATTGCTACAAGAACATCGTGGTTAATGCTTTCTGAGTTAATATGTTCATCTTCAGCTCTAATACTGCATGTATTATGTCCGCCTTTAATAAGAGATGGGTAATCAGTAGTATATACTACATTTAATCCTGCTCTTTGAAAGTATTTAGAAAGCAGAAGTCCAATTGTAAATACTCCTGTACCTGCCGGGCCTCCAACCTTTATTGAAATTTTATTTTTCGACATATACAATAGAAGAAATTAGCATCCTTATTAGTATTTTTTATCTTTATATAGTAAAGAATTATTGTTGTTAAAGATTTATTATTATTAATCAATATTTTCAAAAACAAAACCTGATGTAAAATCAAAGTTTTTGTAATTTAATTCTACTCCCATTAAGTTTTCAAATGAATTTTTGTCTATTATTATTGCAAGTTTGTTTTTATAGAATAATATGTCATCTTGCATTTTGTCATCAGTGAATTCAAAATTTTCTTCTTCATTATCTTTTTTTGAAATTCTAAAGAATTTTTTATATTTGATGTCTGGATTATTTTCTTTGATTTCTAATATTTTATTAAGTGCAGATTCTGTAATGTCAAATTTTTTAAGATTATCTTCAACGGGTTTTTGTGCATATTCGTTTAGTTCGTCTAATATTTTCTGAAAATCTTCTTCTGAAAAACCATGTCCTAATATTCCTTGTTTTACATTTTCAATATCAGATACAGCGCAACTTGCACAAAACAAACCCCATTTTACGAAAACTTTTGATGTTTGTGGATATTTGGAAACGATTTGTTTTATTGACATATCGTATGTTATTTTCATAGTAATTTAGAATTTTTTTATTTTATATATTTATTGTTGATTCGGGTCTTCCTAAGGAATATCTTTTTTTTAATGGTGCCTATTCGAGCTAATATAGTTTTATTATCTAAAAGACTTTCAACAATTCATAAATGAATTATTGGATGTCGTGAGATTTCACTTACACTGCACATCCCCGTAAGGGACATCCTCTGTCTTTTTACTATGAATTTATTAAATAGCTCTCATATATTTGACACCATTTTTTAATTTCTGGACAGAGTCGTTGATTCGGGTCTGCCTAAGGAATATCTTTTTTTTAATGGTGCCTATTCGAGCTAATATAGTTTTATTATCTAAAAGACTCTCAACAATTCATAAATGAATTCTTGGATGTCGCGCAAGACTGCACAAGCACGACACATCCTCGCTTCGAGACTTCTCCTAGGTCTTTTTAATATGAAGTTATCTTTTGGATCTCATGTTAATGACACCATTTGACTTTACTTAGGCAGAGCCGTTGATTCTTTATATAGTCGTCCACAAAAGTTTTTCCTGCAGTTATTCATTTTCATTCATTCGGGACACTTTAAGTAATTACTTAAAGAGTTTTGTGTCCTCTCCACTTAGCTTTGCTCGCTCAGCTATATCGTGTTCTTAGAAGTTAATAACTTCTGCGGAGAACGATATAAAAAAATTATTATTTTATGTTTTTTACTTTGTGTGTTATAATATGCTTAATCAAACATAGATTTAAATACAGAAAAATTCTTATTATTTCTGGTGATGTGAAAATGCTTAAGAATTATTATGAAGTTGATGAAAATGAGTCGGTAGGGTCTTTTTTAAAAGAGATAAATGATAAAAAAAACATGCAATATATTATTTTAGATACAAATCCAAAAGCTTTTGTTGATGTTAGAACGGTTGCTCTTAGGATGCATAATAAAAATGAAAAGTTAAAGAGTTTGAAAAAACCTCTATCAATATCAAAAGGTTCTTTAAAAGAAGATTTTTTAAAACACTTAATTGATTCTGGTGACAGAGTAATTGAAGCTAATAATGATTATTTTGATTTTATAGATGCACTTGAATATATTTTTCAAAAAGGCTATGATTTTTTAGATGAGAAACTTGAGAATTCTGCTAGAAAGGAGATTTATGCCCTTAATGAAGACGATATGATATCTTCTGCTAGAAGGTTTTTTACACAAAAGAGAGTAAATTTACTCCCTGTCATTAGCAAGATTAATCTTGTTGGTGAAGTTAGAATAATGGATTTGCTTGTTAATGATTTTTTGAATCAAAAAAATGATAATAGGGGGAATTTATATGATGAGAATTATAAGAATTCAATATATAATCTGCCTGTTTCAAATATTATGAATAAAAGACCTCTTACTATTGATAAGACAAAAACATTAGGTGATGCTGTAGAGTTGATGATTAATAAAAAAATTCCTTCTTTAATTATTACTGAAGATGATAAATTGTATTCAATTATATCTTATAAAGATATATTCAAGATGGTTGTTACTAATCTTGAAAATGATTTATATAATATTGAATATACAGGTAGTGGGGATTTGTATGATGATGAATATGATCTTATACAAGATTTTTCAGAAAAATTTATGAAAAGAATTTCTAAGGTTTCAGGTTATAGGCTTTTAAAAATGTCTTTTAAAGTACATGGAAATACAGAAGGGACACATCAGAAAAAAGCTTCTGTAACTCTTACTTTGTCTGAGGGGAATAAAGTTCTTCATGTTTCAAAGGAAATGGTTGGCGGGACATCTGATGAATTAAGTAATGATAAGGTAAAAGCTAAATGGAATATTCCACTTATGGTTTCAGATTCTCTAAAAGCTCTTGAGAAAAAAGTAATTGAGGAAAAAAGGAAAGCTAAGTAATTTTTTAATGTTAATATTAATTTTTTTAAAATGAATTCAGAGTTAAAACAGGTGATAATTATCATTTCCAATTTGAATATGTCTAAGGGTAAGATTGCAGCTCAAAGTGCTCATGCAAGTGTTGAGGCAGCTTTTAGTGCTAATAAGAAACTTTTTTCAAAATGGAGGAGTCAAGGAATGAAGAAAATAGTACTTAAAGTTGATAGTAAAGATGAACTAGAAGAATTAATAGGAAAGGCAAGAGATGCTGATATTGCTTGTTCTATAATTACTGATGCTGGCCATACTGAAGTTAAAGCTGGGACAATAACTTGTGGGGCTATTGGGCCTGGGCCTGAAGGATTAATTGATAAAATTACTGGTAATCTTAAAACATTATAATTTATTATTTTTTATTATATTTTAAAAATTATTAGATTTTTTTAAGCTTTTAATTCAGAAAATTGTTTTTAATTGAAAAATTTTTTTCTTCTTTCATAATTTTAATATTGTTGTATTGTCTTGGGTGTAGGATTTTTTAAATTTCAATATAATATATATTATTAATTTATTGTTAAGATTATTTATATATTGTGCTCTGAAGAAGTTTTAACTTCGAGAACACGATATAGCTGAGCGAGCAAAGCTAAGTGGAGAGGACACAAAAGAAAAAACTTTTGTGGACGACTATAATATTATTTTATTGTTAAGGTTATTTTAAAAATATATTTTTTAATTTTCTTTAAAGTAGTCATATAATTTTTTAAATGATTTTATAGTTATATTTTAGTTATGAAAATTCTTGAAATTAACAGTTTAGAGATATTAGATTCAAGAGGCAATCCAACTCTTCAGGTGGATGTAATGCTTGATGATGGTTCAAAAGGCAGATTTTGCGTACCATCAGGAGCATCAACGGGAACTCATGAGGCTTGTGAGCTTAGAGATGGTAATAAAAATCTTTATGGGGGGAAATCTGTTCAAAAAGCTGTTCAGAATGTTAGGTTTATGGCTGAGCAATTGATTGATACAGATTTTACTCAACAAGAATTAGATATGAAATTAATTGATATTGATGGGACGGAAAATAAAAGTAATATGGGTGCTAATGCTATTTTAGGTATAAGTATTGCTTTTGCGAAAGCTTCTGCAATGCATTATAATCTTCCACTTCATGAATATTTGCGAAGGATGGCTAAGAATGTATCGTTCACAAATAAATTAATACCTAATCCTGAGGGAATTCATTTGTTTGCCAATATTATTAATGGCGGTCTTCATAGTGGAAATGCACTTAATATTCAAGAGTTTATGGTTGTTCCTTTATTTGGAAGTGTTAATGATAAAATAAGGGCAATTTCAGAGATTTATCAAGTATTGAAAAGTCAAATAGCAGAAAAATATGGAAAAATGAATACTGGTGTTGGTGATGAAGGAGGTTTTGCGCCAGATATTACTGAGGCTAGAGAAGCATTAGATTTGATTATGGGGGCAGTAGATGCAGCAAATTATGTGGGTAAGGTAGGAATAGCAATTGATGCTGCTGCATCTGATTTTTATAATTCAACTACTAAAAAATATGAAGTAGAAAAAGATATTCATTTTGATTTTAAAGAATTAACAGATTATTATAATAATTTAATTAGAGATTATCCTATTATTTCTATTGAAGACCCTATGAGTGAGGATGATTTTGAAGGTTTTTCTTATTTTGTCTCTAAAATTGAAAGGTCAAAAATAAAAAATTCAATAATTGGAAAAGACCAAGTTATTGTTGTTGGGGATGATTTACTTGTGACGAATCCTGTTAGAATTGAGATGGCTATTGAAAAAAAATTATGTACCTCTTTACTTTTAAAAATTAATCAGATAGGGACTCTTACTGAAAGTATTGATGCATATCGAAAAGCAAGTTCTGCTAATTGGCATACTATTGTATCCCATAGGTCGGGTGAGACTAGTGATGATTTTATTTCTGATTTGGCTGTTGCATTGAATTCATCAATAAAAATAGGAGCTCCTGCAAGGGGTGAGAGAGTTTCCAAATACAATAAATTATTAAATATTTTTAAATAGTATTAATTCTATTATTTTAATAAATTATATTTTTTTTATTGCGTAGGAGTTAATAAAGATTATATTTAGTTTGTCTTATACTATTAATATGGTCAAGAATACTTCTTTGAGTTCGGATATAGACTTAATAAAGGAATTTGAGGAGCTCAAACTAAAACAAAAATTGCTTGTTGGTACATTAAAAAGAAAAGATGAGTATGTTGAAAACCGATTTTTGCTTGAGTTGAATTCTAAAATTGATTTTTTAGTAAAAATCTTCAAAGAAGCAAAAGAAATTGAGGAAACAAATGCAAATGATGGAGATATTTCTAAAGTTATTGGAAGAATTGATACAATGGAAAGTAAGTTGGATGAGCTTACAAAGAAAATTGATAAATTAAATTTTTCAGATTTATCTATAAATAGTTCAAATCAAGGTTATATGGCACAAAATGAAATAAAATCTGAGTATAAATCTCCATTAAATATCAATCCAAATATTGATAATTCAATAAATGCTGATAATAAAACTCATTTGGATAATGGGGGAGTTGTGCTTGAAAATTCATCAAAATCTCATTTAGATTTAAAAGATAAGTCTCTTTTAAATAAACCTGGAGAGGATGATAGTATTTTACCTCCCAAACCGGATTTTGTTGTTAAAATGGAGGATAGTTTAAATAATTCTAAAACAGATTCTTCTGAATTATTGATAGCAACTTCAGATGGTTCTGAAAAGAAAAAAAAGAAGTGGTTATAAAAAATGGTTTCAAATAAACAAATTATTGAGAGTTTAAAGAAATATAATGGTGAACTGGAAGAACATTTGCCAAAAATGAATATAAAAGATTTTGCAATTGATGATAGTGACTCTTCTGAGAATGATTCACATATGATTTCTGTTATTGCATCAAGTATTGTAGATTTGAGAACTGAAATGAATTTATTTAGAAAAAATATGCTTTCAGACCTTCATAATATTTTAATAAAAGAATTATCTGAATTGAATAAAAAGAATGCGGTCTCATTAAGAAATGTTTATTCTTCTTTAACATATGAAGCTAAAAATGTTTTTGCAAATTATTCTGAAATAATTACTGATGAAATATCAAAACTAAAAATTAGTATTAATGATGTATCAAATTTAAATGTACAAACAAATGAAAAAATTGAAGAATTTAATGATAATTTTAATTCATTTAAAATATCAGTCTCTGATATAAACTCAAATATTGATAAATTGGGGATGGATTTGAAAAAAACTTCTGCTTATGTTGAAAATAAAGTAAATAGTTTTAATTCATTTAATAAATCAATAAATGATATGAAATCATGTTTTGAAAAATTTGAAATGATGTTGAATGATACTTCTAGCAGAATTGATAAAAGATTAGATAATATTGAACATGAGATGAAAGAAATAAAATCAAGAAATGTGGGTGTTGGTATGCAAAGTCAGAATTTGTCAAAAAATTTAATTAATTTGAATAAAAAAGTAGCTATGCTTGAAAAAGGAACCCAAAAACATTTATTGCAAGATTTAACGGGGAATAAATCTAAATTTGAAGATGTGGGTGAAATTAAAAAAAATCTGGGGACTAATTTATCTTCTATAAAAGTATCAAAACAATATATAAATGTTCCTGAATTACATTTTGAGAAGATAGCTGAGAATGTAGGTGGTGTTCAGAATGAATTTCAGCATGAGGGTTTTCAAGTATTTGTTGAGAAAGATAGAATTAATAACAATATAATTAATATTGATGAAAAATTAAATAGGATTAATTCTTTGAGATAGTGTTTATATATAGTAGTAATAAATATTTTTATTTTAACAGTAGATGAACCTTTTTGTTTCAAAATAAAATTTTTTTATAAAAAATTAA
>CAYLKB010000077.1:0-7706 GCA_964384165.1 uncultured Methanosarcinales archaeon | reverse complement strand
ATGTAATTCTCTATAATATAAAAAGAATCAAAAATGTTTAATTCCGGACAGAGCCGTTTTTGAGGGCTTTGAGAATGTTGAAATCAATTATTAATTATTTGAATTAGATAAATATTATCTAATCTATATTGTCTTTATTTTATTGTATATTGGCTTTATTTTATTGATTATATTTGAAATTTTAGATAGATTTGTTTTTGGCAGGTTCTTAGCTAATTTTATAGTTTATATTTTTTAATTATTTTGTGATTTCTTGTTAATATATGTATTCCTTGAAGAAATATAATGTGTTTTTTAAGTTAATAATTTTTGTTATTAATATTAATTTTTATTATTTTTCTAATTATTGTTTGTCACTATAAGTAACAATGACTTATTCACTATTATCCATGACAAGTTAGTTTTATATCATTTGAACACATATATTATATCCAAATGATTTTTGAGATAGAAGATAATGAGATTAAGAGTTTTGATGATTTTGAAATTAAAACTCATGAATGTGATAGGTTCTCCTTAAACCTTAAAAGTTATCAGAAATTATTTTTTTAATGTTTATATTGAGAGTATTAATTAAGTATTATTTTAAATTGGTTTGTAAAATTTAAGAATTTTATTATTAATAATTAATTGGAACCTTTTTCATAAAAAGTAGTCCATTTTAATTTTCTTGCATCTCTTTTTAATTTGAGCATGTTTTTTTCGCATTTCCCTGAACAGAAGTTTAATACAGAACCATTGTCTCTAACAAAAACTTTTCCTGTTCCTTTTTCAATAGATTTTCCACAAAAAGAGCATTTGGCCATTTTTAAAATTTAGAACCTCCTTTTGTTTTTTTGAAGATTTTTCTTGCTTCGTATTCTGTCTCTGTCATCATGAGTACATCTCCTTTCTTGATAGGGCCTCTGACATTTCTAGTAATGATTTTCCCTTCGTCTCTGCCTGCAAGAACTTTAACTCTAACTTGTGTTACTCCTCCTTTTGAACTTGCATTTCCGACAATAGTTTCTACAACTCCAGGAATTGAGGGTGCAGTAGTTGTATCTTTTTTATCTGCTTTCGCCATTTGTCTTATTGAGCAGTTTCTTCCTTTAGCTCTTCTTTTTCTTCTACTTTATCAGCTTTTTTATTATCAGTTTCTAAAGATTTTTGCAATGCTTCTAGTTCTTTTTTTCCTGAACCTGCATCAATTACTGCTATTGCTGTTGTAGTTTTTATTCCAACTGTTGCTCCAAGTTCTGCTTTATTTCCTGCAATAGCATGGATTGCTTTCATTTCTTTGCATAGGCCTGGTAGGTGAGCAACAATTTGTGCAGGACTTACATCACTTGCGTTTGCCACAAGTTTAGCTTGACCTCTTTCTATAGCTTTTGTTACTTCGTTAATACCTATTTTAACGCTTCCTGTTTCTTTTGCTTTTTGTATTATTGAAAATACCTGTTTTTCATCGATTTCTGCCATTTTTAAGAATCATTAATCTCAAAACCTATATAGTATTCATATAGATTTTAATAATAAGAAGTTTGATTTGGTTTATAAATGTTGAGACTTTGGTCTCGTGGGTTTTTTAATTTAGGTTTTAATTAGTATCTTGTTATTTGATTTTTAATTCTTGATTTTGAGGGAATATAGAATTTAATTAAAAGACAAGATAGTCAAATATAATTTTTATTGAGTTTAATGCTAAAAATATTATTACTATTGCTTTAAAATGCTTTGATGGTACAAATCTTCTTAGGTATGCTCCTATAGCAAATCCTATTAGTACAAGGCCTATCATTTGTAGTGATATCATAAAGCCTTCATATGTGAATAATTCTTTGAATAAATATACTGCTACGAGAAGAATATCTGAGAAAATAAGAAACGTTACTAAAGTTCCCATGTATTTTTCTTTTGGATATTGATGAAATATAAGATATATCGATGGTGGTATGGCATTTAATGTGAAGAGGCCTGTTAGAATTCCTGTACAAAAACCAAATATTCCGTTGTCTCTTTCTTTTGGTATTTTCATCTGGTGAAGGTTTACTTTTTCTAATAGAAAGAAGATTATTATCAATACTAAGACTGCAAAACCAATTTTTATAAAATCTAGGTTTGCGATTGTTAATAAATATGTACCAACAAGTATTCCTAAAAATAATGTCATTAATGTAGTTGGGTGTAGGGTGAAGTTTTCTTTAAAATCTAGTTTGACATATTTTCTATTTTCAAAATATAGAACAATATCAAGAATAACAAAGAGTGGAACTAAAATTGGCATAAACTCCGATGCTGAGAGTTCCATTTCAACTAATACTGAAATTAATACTAGACTTAACCCAAATCCTGTAAAACCTTTAATGAATCCAGATAGAATTATAAGTCCAAACATCATAAGACTAATTTCTAACATAAATAATTTTTATCAAAGTCTATTTAAAATATATTGTACCTATTGGAAAGTGAGTTTTTAAGGTCTTTTCCAATTATTTTCTAAATATGTAATTTGATTGTCGTTATCAGCAATAGCTATAATTAGTTTCTTATTTGCTGTGTGTGCTACTCTGTTTTTTGCAACTATGTCTATTATTTTTATATTATCTTTTTCTGATACAACATCAATTAGCCATAGTGAGTGGTCTTCTCCGATTTTAGTACCTTTATCATATAACCTAAATGAAATACCAAACTTGAGACCACTTTTTACAGTATATCCTTTTGTTCTAAGGTCAGAGTAAACAAGATAATTTATTAGTTTGAAATTTTTTATTTTAGATATTTTTTCAAAGGTTAATGTTTTATCTAAAAATTTTGCTTTGTTGTTTTCAACTAAATATAAAGCTTCGTAGGTATCTAGTGAGTATTTTGATTTTTCAATTTTTTGACCATATCCTTTTTCATTTAGTTTTTGGAATGATTTTTCATCTATTAGAAAATATCCGGATATGTATTGTATTTCAATCATTTTTAATTTTCCATTATAATTCTGCCAAGTATGTCATTGTAGTATGCTTTGCTTAATTGTTTGTTTTTTTCATCAAATATAGTTAATTCATTGTCTATTATTGTAATTATTTTACCTTTATTTATATTTCCTTCATTTGTAAATAGTACATAATATCCTGGTTTTAATTTTGATGAATCTTTAATTTCAAGATAATAAGTGTTGTTATAATCTGATATTTTAGAGTTAATTATAAAAGTCATTATAGCTTTGTTATTTTCAATATTTAAATATGATATGTCATTTAATTGATATCCTTGAAGGTCAAGGTCTATAAATGTGTCTGAATATATATTATTGTTGGTTTCTTCTATTGATTTATTTTCTGATGTGCTTCTTTTAACTTCATCTATATTGTCTAGGAGTGTTTGAGTGTTTTTTACATGTTCTTGAATTGCAGTGTTTTCCTGAAATACAAATTTACTTATTGCTGAGAAAGAGAATATCATTATTACAAGAAGAAATATAAAACCTAATGAGAACATATAGTTTACAATTGGTGTGTCTTTCATTTCCATATATAAATAGTGTTTGCAATTGGGTATATATAAATTTATTGTGACTTTGGCTCTTCCTATGGAGTTTAATATTTATTATATTTTTATTATATTATATTTTATTTAAGTTAGATATCGAGATTGGTTTCTTACTATATTATTTCACCAAAGTATTATAAATAAATATGACTTAAATTTTATATGGTAAAAGATTGGTTTTTGAGATATTTTGAAGATTTTATGAGGATTTCAAGATATTTTATTCTTGTAGCTATATTTTCTTCAGTGCTTTCTTCGGTTTTTTTATTTATTTGGTCATTAAAGCATGTGACATTTGGACTTTTTGGTGGAGAAGTTAGTGAAAAAGAAATTATTGTTACAATTATTACATCAATTGATTTTTTTTTAATAGGAATTATTGCTCTAATTTTTGCATGGTCTCTATATGAACTTTTTATAAGAGACCCAAATAAAGAGTGTCCTGATACTAAAAGGATTCCTTATTCTTTAGTTGTATATTCATTTGATGAATTAAAAGATAAGCTGTCAAAGATTATTATTATTTTATTAATTATTACTTTTTTTAGGTATGCTTTTTATCTGGAATATGATACTATATATGAATTAATGGCTTTTGCTTTTTCAATTCTAATGATTTCTCTTTCATTATTTTTTACAAAAAGTAATGGGGAAAAAAGTATAAAGAATGATGTAAAACGAGGTTAATTTTACTATATCGTTTCAAGATTACTCCCTCCTTTAAGGTGGGGCTTAACTTTAAACGATGACTAAAAATCCGTCTCGAAGAATTGCGTAATACTCCATCATTAATCGTGGGGATAGCAATTCTTAGGATTTTTAATTTATTATTCATTTCATTTCATTTTTGATTCTCATTTCTCTTTTTTTTCTATTATAAATAATTGCAAGGTTATGTACAGAATCTCTGATTTTTCTTAGATAAAGCATTATGTCAGAATTGCTATCAAGTATAATTGGTTCATTATTTTCATTTATATATATATCATTTCTGTCTCTTTTTGCACCTTTTGCTATAGATATTGTTTGTAAAGAAAGGTTTAGTTTTTTTATGGCTTTTTTTGCAGCTTTTAATTGTCCTTTTCCTCCATCTATAATAATTAAATCTGGGAGTTCTTTTTTTTCATCTATCAATCTGCTATATCTTCTTGTTATAACTTCTTCAATTGCTCTATAGTCATCATTTTTACCTGCAAATGATTTTATTTCAAATTTTCTGTATTCATTTTTATCTTCTTTTTCGTTTTTGAATCTTGTCATAGCACCTATTAAGTAGTCTTTTCCTAAGTTTGACATATCAAAGCATTCAATAATTCTTGGAGTTGTTTTTAGTTTTAAAATTGTTTTTAGTTTTTCAGAAATGTTTTTATTTAGAGTTTCAATTGCGTTTTTTTCAGCTAATTTTACTAGTGATAATTTTTCACCTTTTTGTGGAAGAGTTAATATAGATTTGTTTCCTCTTAGTTTTGTTAAATATTGCTCAAGTAGTTCTTTTTCTTCTTGATTTTCCCATATTTTTTGATTAATAATAATTTCTTTTGGTATGAATTGTGTTGAGTAATACATTTTGATAAATTTTTGAAGAAGGTTTTCTTCATATTCAAATTTGAAATCTTTTTTTGATGATATTACACCTTTTGAGATATGCATTATTTCTATAATTGATTTTTCATTTTGTAAATCGTTTATTATAATAGCTATGTCTTGGTCAAAATTTTTGATAAGGTCAACTTTTTGTTTTTCTTTTATATGTTCTATTGATTCTATTTGTCTTTTTTTTTGCATTGCAATTTCGAATTTTAATTCATTTGATGCTTTATTCATTTCTTCTTTTAACTTCTTTTTAATTTCAGATATATTTTTTCCTCTTAGAAAATCTTTTGCTTGTTCTACTTTTTTCAGGTATTCTTTAATATTGATGCTTTTTTCATCTTTTGCAGGACTAATTCCTATTTCATAATATAATGTAGATTTTTGAGTATATGTTTTAGGTGTTATAAGATTAAATAAAGAAGTGGTAAGATTTAGAATTTCATATTTTAATTTGCTGTCGGTGTATGGTCCAAAGTATGTGCCGTTTTTTGTAATTTTTCTTGTGATTAAAATTTTAGGTATTTTCTCATCTGTAATTTTAATGTATGCATATGTTTTACTATCTTTTAAGTTAATATTATATTTTGGATGATGTTTTTTAATTAGTTTATTTTCAAGAAGTAGTGCCTCAATTTCATTATCTACTATAATATATTCTATATCATTTATATTTTTTACAAGTATTTGTGTTTTAATTGATGTTTTATGGTCTGATGAGAAATATGATGATACTCTGTTTTTAAGATTCTTTGCTTTGCCTATGTATATTATATTATTGAATTTGTCTTTAAAGATATAAACTCCGGGATTCTTTGGAAGGTTGGAGGTTAGATTTTTTTTATTCATAATTATAGTTAAGATTAAATAGTTTAAAAAGTGTTTTGGTGATATTGGCTATTTAATATTAAATTGTACATATTAAGTAGTCATAAATATTTATAATATATTTTTTAATGATTTTTTTATGAATTTTACAAGAAGAAATTTTTTAAGAGGTGCTGGTGTTGCTGTAGGTATTGCTTCTGTTGGTGGTGGTAGTTTGTTACTCAAAGATTGGTTAAGTAATGAGAAAAAAAATAATAAATTGAATCCTGATTTATTTTTAACTCCTGATGATTTTGATTTCCTTTTGAATTATTCTGCTGGTTTTAAAGCGTATAAGTTTGATTTAATTAAAAAAAGGCTTGGTTTAGCAGTTATTCATATAGAGAACTCTACTGAGGGGCAAGTAGTTCAGAATGCTATTGATGCCATGCTAGGAAAACAGAGAGAACCCAAATATCTTTATTTAATAAAGCAAGCTCATAAAATAGCTGTTTTTTACAATATTGAAGGAGCACAGAATTTTAATGATTATCTTATCAATATTGATGCAAATTATGTGTTTGAGAGCATTTCAAGGCTAGATGAACAAAAGGGAATTTTGACTGAGAAATTAAAAGATATAAGTGAGAAAATATTATATAAAAAGATAATTGATGGATATGAAGAAGAGCTTGTATTTATGTATATCACTAGTATTTGGGTTAAGTTTTTATTTAGCGGAACTGAGAATCCAAAAGCTGCTGATTTTTCAAAAACTAATTTTAAAGAGAAAATTTCATGGATTAAAGAATATTTTGATCAGTATAATGTAGGTAGATATTTTGTTATTCTTTCTGCATATTTCTCTAAGAAAGGTTTGGCTACAATTTGGTCTGTTGGAGGCTCATATGATTTAACATCAAGGGGGAAGAGTTTGCTTGAGGTTTATTTCCCTAAGAATTTAGGATTAGTTAAGAAAAATTTTTATGATGAAATTAGAATAATTGCTAATTTAGTTGCTTATCAATATTATTTGCCATTATTTTTTTCACTTTTAAGAGAAGGATATTTAGAGAAAATTAATAGGGAGATAGAAATGGATTATAGGGAGTTTTCAAATTGGTTTTATGATATTGCTAGAAATAATTCTAATAAAACAAATAATTATGATGATAATATTATTAATGTAAAAGATAAAATATATAATATTGTATCAAAAAATAAGAATAATATTTTTTGTTTATTATTGTCAAGAGTTTTAAAAAATGGGATTGATTATGGTATTACTGATAATGGTATAGATATTATAATAAAATTGAAGAATGTAAATGATTCACTTTTTTCTATGATTTCAAATATTTCATCTGGTTTTGAATTTAATGGATTGATACTTCATAAAATATGTTTAATAGAGAGTAATTATGGTTTGAATAAAAATACGAGTACTGCTGGTGCTTTGCCTCCTGCAGGTGTTATGCCAGATGTATATGAAGCGTTAATAGGGGAGAAGCTTGTGAATCCTAATTATAAACAAGTTTTAAGAGCATCTATATTAGAGCTTAAAAAAATTTATAATTTGATGAATTATACTTTAAATGATAATTTAAATGATGAACAATTGGTTTTTTTAGCTGTTGCATATAATGCTGGTCCTAATTCTATAAATTCTTATGTTAGAAATGGTAAAATAAATTTTGTTACTGAAACGTATCATTATATTAAGTTTTTGATAATACTTCATAAATATGTTAAGTTGGTTTGATGATTAAGTTTTTAAACTGAAG
>CAYLKB010000076.1:7366-7890 GCA_964384165.1 uncultured Methanosarcinales archaeon | reverse complement strand
TTTTATTAATTTTTATAGTTTTATTATTGATTTTAGTTTTTTTTTTTTATTTTTTGAAATGTTTTTATTAGCTTCACTTATTTCAAATGCAGCAAAGAATAGAAATGCTATTGTAAGATATAGGTCTGCAAAGTTAAAAATGAAAAAATTTTTAATTCCTATAAAATCTCTAACATATCCAAAAAGAAGTCTGTCAATTGTATTTCCTATAATACCTGATATTAGAAATAAATATGCTACTTTTATTTTAGGGTCTGTCATAAAATAATTTCTTGAGTAAAATAATGTAATCACTATAAATATTGATATAATTGACAATGCAAGTTGATAATAAGGGACTGATGAGAATAGATTTAGCGTTGAGCCGTAGTTAACAGAATATCTTATAAAAATATAAAATCCTTCCAAATAGCTTTTGTTTGTAAAAATTATTTTAGTTATTTGGTCTACTATCAAGAGGATTGCAGACATAAGTAGAATTTTTGGGAAAGGGTATTTGTCAATTATTCTTCTTTTAAACATAA
>CAYLKB010000076.1:0-7356 GCA_964384165.1 uncultured Methanosarcinales archaeon | reverse complement strand
ATAATTTGTTTTTAAATGTTCGGGCAAATATTACTGTTTCTTTTTCTTGGATATTTATGATTTTTGTTGGTATGGCTTTTATTTTCTTGGCTTATAATATTGTAGATAAATATCAGGAGAATGAGGAGTTAAAATATGAGGCACAGTTTAAAAGTTCAATTAGAAACATTTTAAATTCAGAAGGTAGAACTGCAGGTATTGAGGAAAATTCTCTCACACCTTTTGAAAATATTTTCAGAGATAAAAGCGTAACAATTAATTGTATAGAGAATATCCCAGTATTATGGATAAATGATGGTGAAATTGCAGATGTTAATAATGAGTATTTAAAGAATTATCCTGTTTTTATGACATATATTAATCAGGAAAAGTTTGCTCAAATTTATATTGCTATAGAGAGTTTCAGGATGCCTTTTAAAACAACTAATATGATGGCTATTGTTTCAAAAAAGAATTTAATAATTTTTAATAATCAATCAAAAGTTTCTGATAAGTTTTTATATAAGTTTGGGAAAGGTAGTTATGATGAGCTTCATCTTGAAGTTAGAGATTTTGAATTTTACAATTATGATATGTTTATGAATGATTTTTCAAATCTTAATTTGAATTCTGTAATGTTTGTTACAGATTCCAATGAAACTGGTGTTATAAGGGACCAACTTGACAGATTTAATTATGAAGCTTATTATTTGGAAGTTGATGAGCAGGAGGGTGGTGCTTATGGTACTTTAACATATTATGATGGGAGTGGAAATTCATATAGTTATAATTATTTAGATTATGATTTTTCTTTAGGAATTCCAACAATGGCTGTTTTTTCTTCTCCTTATGTTTTTGATTGTTCTTATAATAAGATTATTGAATCAATAAATTCAACATATAATTTTTATATAAATAAAGCTTATTATACAACTAACATTAGTAAAACTGAGTGGGTTTGTTCTGCTGGAATAGGGGCTATGGAATTTCAAAAGCAAAATTATGATATTCTTGCTGAAAGAATGATGAATATTCAAAGTGAAGTTGATGTAAATAAATTTGGCGACCTTGCTGGTTTGTATTATAAATTAAAAGAACTGGATATTATAGTTGAGGAACTTGAGGATTTTAATTGTCTGTATGTGTATTAATTTATTTATATATAATTTTTCTGGGAATTTTTTAATGGTTTCATTTAATAAAAGTTATTATAATAAGGCTCTGCCTTAAAATATCATTTTATTTAATGGTGCCCTTTCGAGCTAATATTGGTTTATTATCTAAAAGACTCTGGGCAATTCATTTTATGAATTCTTGGTCGCAGTGAGATAAGACTTACACTGCACATCCCCTTAGTCTTTTTAATATGAAGTTATCTTTTGGCTCTTATTTTAATGCCACCATTAGACTTTTCTTAGGCAGAGTCTATAATTGAAAAGAGTTATAAATAAAGCTAGCTATTAATATTAAAATATATAATAAAAAATATAAAGATTTTAATATAAAAATGCCTAACTCACTTGATACAATTGATAAAAAATTTGAAGAATTTATTTTGGAATTGAGAAATAATGAGTTTAATAAAGAGAAGATTAGAAAAGCATACACGTTTGCAAAGGAAGCTCACATGGGCCAATTTAGAATCAAGGGAGAGCCATATATTTCACATCCTTTTGAAGTTGCTAAACTTGTTTATTCTTTGGGACTTGATGAAGTTTCTATTATTGCTTCTTTTTTACATGATGTTGTTGAGGATACTGATATTACATTACAAGATATTAGAAATGAGTTTGGTGGTGAAGTAGAGACTATAGTTTCAGGTCTTACAAAAATATTATATTTTGGTGAAAATAAAGTTGATAGAAATATTGAGGCATTAAGAAAAATATTGCTTGCTAGTGCAAAGGATATTAGAATATTAATTATAAAATTATGTGATAGACTTCATAATATGAGAACTCTTGAGGAACTTGAGGAGGAAAAAAGGGAGAGAATTGCAAATGAAACTTTGGTTTTATATGCACCTCTTGCTCAGAAAATTGGTATTTATTCATTAAAATGGGAACTTGAGGACTTGTCATTTAAATATAATAATGCCAATATGTATGAGTTTATCAAAAATAAATTAAAACTAAAAAGAGATGAAAGGGAGGTTATTGTAAAGAAAGCTGTTGATGAGGTTAGAAAAGAACTTGTGGATAATGGTGTAAATAATGTAAATCTTGTTGGCAGGCCTAAGAATTTTTATAGTATTTACAAGAAAATAAAAGATAAAGCTAAAACTTTTGAAGAGATTTATGATTTGTATGCTGTAAGGATTATAACTAAAAATATAGCAGATTGTTATAGTGTACTTGGGATTCTGCATGAGAATTTTCAGTCTTTTCCTCATAGACTTAAAGATTATATTGCAAATCCTAAGTCTAATGGGTATCAGTCAATACATACGGTTATTTATTCAAGAACAATAAAAACACCAATTGAGGTGCAAATAAGAACTGAGGATATGAATAAATTAGCAGAATTTGGGGTAGCAGCGCATTGGAAATACAAGAACTTAAGAGAAGATAAGAAATTTGAGAAAAAAATTGCATGGCTTAGGGAAGTTTTGCAATGGGAGAATGAACATAAAGATAATCAGGAATTTTTAAGATTATTAAAGTTTGATTTCTTTGAAGATGAAATTTTTGTATTTACTCCTAAAAATGATATAATTACATTGCCTGAGGGAGCAACTGCATTAGATTTTGCTTATGCTGTCCATACCGAGATAGGTCATAAAGCATATAAATCTAAGATTAATGGGTTGATATCAACAATAGATAAAGTATTAAGGTCGGGAGATATTGTAGAGATAATAACTAATAATTCAGTTAAACCAAATGATAAATGGCTTAGATTTGTTAAAACATCAAAGGCAAGAATGAAAATTAGAGATGCAGTAAATTTAAAGCATAGCGGTAAACAAGATATGATATTTACTGAAGTGCCTTTTGATAAGCTTAAAGAAAAAATGACGAGGGTTGATGAATTTAAGAAGGTTAGAAAAGCTGGATGTTGTAGAATTGAATATGGGGACCAATTGACTGGAGTTGTTGGGAGGGATTCAAGAGAAATTGTTATTCATAATGCAAGTTGTGAGAATGCTAAATATTCACTTAATAAAAAAATACCCATTAGGTGGAAAGAGGATAAGGAAAAATTAGTTACTTTGAATTTAATTTTAAAAGATAGATTCGGATTATTAATTGATATATTAAATGTTTTTTCTGAGTTTAATCTTAATGTTTCAAAGTTAAATACAAAAGTTCAGAGAGATGGGAGTGTTAAAATGGATATTGTAATTCAGGATGGTGATTATGTTGATAGGCTTCTTAATAAATTAAGGGAACTTGATTCTGTTGAGAGTATTAAAGAGGACAGGAGTGTTTTTTAGTTTTTGTTTGTAAGTGGTGTTGCATTGTTTATTGTATTATTATGGTTTTTCTAAAATTTAATTTTTAGAGTTGGTTGTTTTAGTAATTATAATAATTAACTCCTGATAAAAAATTACAAATTTTATTAATATGTTTCTTTGAAGTTTTTTTATGGCTTACATGAAAGATGTAGAAAAGAATATGGCAAAACTTGCAACAGAGGGCAAAACATTGTTTTTAGCACAAGATCAGGGACTTGAACATGGACCTTGGGAATTAAAAGGTATGACTCTTGATCCTGATTACATATTCACAATCGCAGAAAAGGGAGAATTTGATGGTTTTATTTGTCAAAAAGGTCTTGCTGAGAAATATGGTTCATCTTACAAGACAAATATTATTTTAAAAGTTAATGGAAAAAACAATATGGGTCCTAAAGACGACCCTTATTCACCTATTACTTGTAGTGTTAAAAAAGCAGTGGAATTGGGTGCTAAAGCAATAGGATTTACTAATTTTCCTGGTTCTAAGTATCAGAATAAGATAACTAATGATTTTAGAAAAGTACAAGAGGAAGCACATGATTTTGGACTTCCTGTAACTTCTTGGATGTATCCTAGGGGTGAAATGATTAAAAATGATTTGGATAAGGATGTTTTAGCTTATTCTGCAAGAGTAGGACTTGAACTTGGAGCTGATATGCTTAAGATGAAATATAATGGAAATCCGGAGGATATGAAATATATGGTTCAATGTGGGGGCAAAGCTAAGTTGCTTATGGCTGGAGGGCCAAAAACTGATAGTTCGAAGGAATTTTTAAAGCAAGTTGAAGAAGTTAATTCGGCAGGGGCTGCAGGATTTGCAATTGGAAGAAATATCTGGTTACATGAAAAACCACTTTCTATGGCGAAAGCAATTAGAGATATACAGATAGGTGGTAAGAATGTATATGATGCTTTAAAGAGACTTGAGAAGTAATTTAATTTGGTTATTTGTAAAATTAAATATAACTATTTTCTGAGAAAAGTAAATAATGACTTTAAGTTTTATTTTTTAGAATTGAATTAGAATGAGCTTTATAGGTGCTTATTTTTTATTTTTAATAATATAAGAAATTAATTTAATGTCTTAAAAAGCATTGGCTTTTTAGGATATAACTATTTAAAGAGAGATTTAATAATATTCTTCAGTTGTTGTAATCTCTTTATCTTCATCATTTCTTCTTCTTGCAATAGTAATTACAAGAGCAAGTAGTATGATGATAGCTATAATCAGAAGCACTGCAAGGATGATGTTTAACCAGTTAACTTGTTGTGAGTCATCTTTTGCTGGTTCTACGTAAGCATTAACAGTGATTTCTTTAATAGTTACTGAACCTTCTTTTACTAAAAGAGTCATTTGTTTGTCTCCTTCAATTGCTTCTTTTGGTGTAATTGTTACTTTTAAGCTTTCACTTGTACCGCCTTGAACCATTACTAGAAGAGGTGTAATTTCTACATCAGCCCATGCAGGTTCAACAGCAGCAATTGAAATTGGTTTGCTTTCATCGTTAGGATTTGCAACAACTATATCAAATGATTTTGATTCCATAGCTTTTAGTTCAATGTTATCAGGGTATGTTACAAGAAGATTTTCTTCTTCAACTACTGCTGGTGATAAAACATTGAATGTAAATTCTTCAACTGACTGGGTGTATCCATCGTTGTATGTTAATTTTACATATGCTGAATACACCTTAGCACTTGCTGTATCAGGAATGAAAATCAGCATATCATCTGATGTAGCAACTTCATTTTTGTTAAGGTTACTTACATAACTTGATTCTGAAACTCTAAGTTCTGGTATTTCTACAGTAACTTTTACTGAATCTTGTTCTTGCTGGCCTCTATTTTTTAATCTAACATTAGCAATAATGTTCTGGCCAGGTTCTACACCTGAACTTGGAGTCATTACTAAATCTAGAATGTCTACTCTTTCTCTTTCTGTATCAATGTACAGAGTGAATTCTTTGTATGTAAGGCCTGATAAATCATTAGCACCTGTAATTCTAAGTTTGTAATCTTGTTCTGATCTCATGTCTGATGGAAGGTTAATACTTACAGTTTTAATGTATGTTTTTCCTTCTTTTAATGAGAAGATTTCAGTTGAACCTACAATTGGTGAATGTTCGTATCCTTCAATAAATACCATAATTCTAGCATCATCAACATTTTCTAGAGCGCTCATTCTAAGTTCAACATTTAATGTTTCACCATTTAGCACTTGTAGTGAGTCAATATCTGTAACAATTTGGTTATTTACTTCAACTGTGTCAAGAACTAGGCCTAGACCTTCTGTATCTTTAGGATTTCCATAAAGAAACGCTGTTGAAGCTGAATCATCATCAGTTTTTGCTATTAATTGGTATGTGCTACCTTTTTTTAGCATGTCTGCGTTGTTAGTTACTTCACTTAGAGCGTATGATAGAACTACTGTGTCGTTAACATCTACTTTTACAGCACCTAGGTTTTTTGAAGTTCCTAGCTCTGATATTTCAAATATCAATTCAGTGTATACGCCAGTTTGCGTATCTGCATTATTTAGTGAAACAAGAACAGTGTAACTGCCTCCTATTTCCTTTACGTCAACATTCTCAACATTGATTGGACTAGCAAAAACTGTACCAATTAATGCCAAAAATGTAACTAAAATCATTGTTAAAATTTTGGATTTCATCTTCACTATCTCTCTATTCATTTTTTAGTGGTAATCATACAACTTCTTTTATATTTATAAATTTTTCGAATTTCGTCATTTTAAAGTAAAGAAAATAAATTCTCATATAGTAATATATAAAAACAAGTCTTTACAACCAATTAATATGAAATTATTAATTAGCAAGAAAACGGGGCTTCACTACATAATTGATGAGAAAAATGGCGATTATCATTGTAAAGAGGGTACAATTAAGAATGAAGATTTAATTGATGATAATATTAATATAGTTAAATCTTCTACAGGTAGGGAATTTTTCAAAACTCAAGTAAATAAAACTGATGAAATGTCAAGGATTAAGAGAGGCCCACAAATTATAATGGCTAAAGATATTGGTTATATCCTTTCAAGGACAGGGATAGATAGAAATTCAAAAATAGTTGAAGCAGGGGGAGGGAGTGGTGCTGCAACTTTGTTTTTATCAAGATTTGTAAAAGAATTACATACTTATGAGTTAAATGAAGATAATATAAAAATTATAGAATATAATTTAAGAAGAAATAATGTTGATAATGTTAAATTAACTCATGGGGATTTGATTGATTATATTGATGGAGAAGATAATATAGATTTAGTATTTTTAGATATGCCTGAGCCTTGGGTTATTACTAATAAAAATTTATTGGGCTTAAAAAAAGGGGGGTATGTTGTTTGTTATGTGCCATCTGTTACTCAAATTTTAGAAATTGTGAAATATGTTTTTGAAAGGGATGATTTTTATTTAGAGGAAGTATCGGAGGTAATTTTAAGGCATTGGAGAGTAAAAGAAAGAGTTGCAAGGCCTGAACATAGAAAAGAGACAGACCATACTGCATTTTTGGTTTTTGTAAGGAAACTTTAGAGATGACTTTTGCGCAGATTTGAGGTTTATTGGTGATTTTAAATTTTAAACATATATTACTTGTAAGATAATAAGAAAATTTATAATTTTTTATTGTGTGAAGTATATATAATTATTTATTTTCTTTTTTTAAGTAAAAAAGCAATGTGGCCTATTGTTGCTATTGCATTATTTCTTGTTGTTTCTGTTTTTGTTGTTGTTGGTTTTCAAGTTTGGTTTAACAATTATCAAAGTTCTTTATTAGCAGATTCTCAAACTAGGACAACTCAAGTTGTAGATGATTCGCTTGATATATCACAATTTGATGGTAAATATATCGTTTCAAGATTACCCCATCCTTTAGGGTGAGGCTTAACTTTAAACGAT
>CAYLKB010000075.1:0-8017 GCA_964384165.1 uncultured Methanosarcinales archaeon | reverse complement strand
TATAGCTGAGCGAGCAAGGCGAGTGGAGAGGACACAAAAGGAAAAACTTTTGTGGACGACTATAAATTTACTTTTTCATAAGTTATTACAAACAATTAAATATATTTATATTGTATATATACAATGGCAGAAGACAAAATAAAAAACCAAAATCCTGCAGGAACAGAACCTGTTACAAATTCAGTTTCAAGAAAGGAAGTTCCTACAGGAGTAAAAGTAATAGCAATATTAAATTATATTGTAGCAGGATTATTAATAATTACATCTTTAGCTTTTATTGTGGGAGGCTCATTCATAGGAAGTATATTTACAAATACTGAACTTGGTCCATTTGGAGCAATTGGAGGAGGACTCTTTATATTTATAGGCCTTATTTTCTTAGCATTTGCAGTCCTTGCAATTTTTATTGGTAGAGGTTTATGGAAAGGCCAAAATTGGGCAAGAATTGTATCTTTAGTTTTTGCAGTTTTGGGAATACTATTTGGTCTATTATCATTAATCTCAGGCGAATTTTCAGTAATTATAAGCCTTGCAATTAATGGTTTAATACTATGGTATTTAGGATTTAACAAAGATGTAAAAGCAGCATTTGCTTGAAATATTATTTATTTTTTTTTAATAAGTTAAATTAAATTCTTTAAATTTTTTTTTCATATTTAATAAGTTCTCTTTCTTTTGATTATCAAACAATTCTTTTGCAACATCAGTAAAAAAATGATGTTTTTTATAAAAATCAATATTACTTTTTATCCATTCTTCATCTGAGACATTAATAATTCCTTTTACTTTCCACTCTTTCCTAAGTGTGTTATCATATATTTGAGCATTACAACTTCCAAGATGACTAAGGTCAGAATCGCACATTATCTCTTCAAGAAGAGTTTTTGGGCTTTGAGGCATTCTTGTTGCAAAAATAATTCCAGCCCCAATTGCTATTTCCTGAGAAGAATATCCAGTTTCTAAAAAATATTCTATTAAAAATCTAACTCCAATCTCTTCGTTGCTATTATATCGTTCAACAAAACCTGAATCATGAAGCCAAGCAGATGACATTCCCAGATATTTTTGATTTTCTGGCAAACCTATTTTATTAGTTAGTATTTCAAATGCATCAACTACTCTAATAGTATGTTCATGATTATGATAAAATAAATCATTTGGTAATCTTTGAAGAAGAGATACTGCTTTTTCTTTTACCTTCAAATATTTTTGTTTTGGATTCATTTATATTTTGGTATTCATTAATTATATATAAATATATAGTTTCAATGGCTCTGTCAGAAAATTCAAATAATATTATTAAAATGATAACCATAATAAAATCATATATCTAATAGGCTATGGGATGTGATGTGCTTGCGAAGTCTTGCGTAACATCCAAGAACTTATTAATGATTTACCTAGATATAAAAAAACTATATTGGCACGAATAGACACTCATATAAAATGATATCCAAGACATAACCCTTAAAAACTAATTTTTATAAATAGTTTTAATTTCAAATAAATATATGATAGAATTAATTATATGGATAGTAGTATTTATTATATCTCTTGCAGTATTAATCAAAGCATCAGACTACTTCACAGAAGCTTCAGAAAAACTAGGAATTCATTTTGGAATTCCAGCATTTATTGTGGGTGTAACAATTGTTGCATTTGGTACATCACTGCCAGAATTAGTATCATCAATTATTGCAGTATTTGCAGGGTCATCTGAAATTGTGGCTGGAAATGTCGTAGGTTCAAACATAGCTAATATACTGCTTGTATTGGCACTTGCAGCAATACTTGGAAAGAAATTTACTATTAACCACAATATAGAACATGTTGACCTTCCATTATTAACTGCAAGCGCTTTATTGCTACTTTTAATGTGTCTTGATAAAGAATTCTCTTTTGGTGAGGGTATAATAATGCTAGCTGGAATAATAGTATATATTGCATATGCTGTAACACATTCTAAACAAGAAAAAAAAGAACAAAAAACAAAAGAAAAAGCACATAAAAAAGAAAAACTTCCTGCATCAGTATGGATAATATTAATTGCAAGTGCTGTATTTGTTTTCATTGGCGCAAAATTTACAATTGATTCAGTAATAAAAATCTCTGATATATTAAACATTGGAAAAGACATTATTGCAGTAATCGCTGTTGCACTTGGTACATCTCTTCCAGAACTAATTGTAACAATATCTGCTGCAAGAAAAGGAAACGCAGAAATGGCAGTAGGTAATGTACTAGGTTCAAACATATTCAATTCATTTGTTGTAATGGGAATCCCTGCATTAATATCTCCTTTTATATTAAACTCACCTTTAATAATTTCTGAAGGAATTTTGGCTCTAGGACTTCCTGTAATGGTATCAGCAACTTTTTTGTATGTCTTTGTAACAAGAGACAAAATTATAACACAATGGGAAGGATATATGATGCTTCTTATTTATGCATTCTTTGTAGGTGCAACATTTGGCTTGATTTAATTAAATAAACATGAAAATTTCAGGAAAAGTAATTGAGGGAGACAAAAGGGGAAGGCAAATAGGATTTCCAACAGCAAATATAAAACCAGACTCAAACGAAAATATTGAATCAGGAGTTTATGCAGTTAAAGTAAATCTAAATAATAAACAATTCTTTGGTATGGCAAATATAGGAACAAGGCCTACATTTGACAATACAAATCAAATAAAAATAGAAGTACATATTATTAACTTTAATCAAAATATTTATGGCAATAAAATTGAAATTGATACAATTGAATTCTTAAGAGAAGAAAAAAAATTTAATGACATTATACAATTAAAAGAACAACTAAAAAAAGATAAAGAAAAAATAATCCAAATCATGATGAATGATTAAACAATCTCTTAGCTACAATTTTAGAATATATTAAATAAGTAAAAAAGAAAATTAGACCGGCAACAAGAAGAGATGCAAGTTCCGCCAAACCTAGCATTTGTAATTTAAATATTTCTCTAAGTGGAGTGTATATTACGATAATTTGCATAATAAATGAAAATGCAACTGCAATCCATAGCCAGAAATTTGTAAATTGTTTAACCTTGTACTGATATCTTATAATAAATACCAATATGACCTCGGAAATTACAACATAAGTAAATATAACTGTTTGAGCAAGTTCAAGTTTTACTCCCTCATTAGACCCTCCGAACATTTCAAATAAAAACAAAGCAATAAGTGAGGATATAAATCCTAAAACTCCTATAAGAGTAAGTTTCTCCTTTGGCAATATTGATTTATCTTTAACTGGAGCCCTTTTCATAATATTCTTATTATATGGGTCAACAGCAAAAGCAAGTGCAGGAGCTCCATCAGTTATAAGATTAATCCATAAAAGAAGAATAGCTGTTAAAGGCAAATTCAAACCTAAAATAACTGCTAAGAATATAATTAGCACTTCTCCCATATTTCCAGATAATAAATGCATTATAGTTTTCTGTATATTATCATAAATTCCTCTACCTTCTTCAATTGCATTAACTATATTTGAAAAAGAATCATCAAGAAGAACAAAATCAGCTGCCTCTTTGGCAACATCAGTCCCTGAACCTACAGCAATACCAATATTTGCTTTCTTCAAAGCAGGAGCATCATTTACTCCATCACCTGTCATAGCAACGATATGGTCTAATTTTTGAAGTGAAGCTACTATTCTTTGTTTATGCTCTGGAATGACTCTTGCAAAAATATTTGTATTATTTTTTAAAGCTTCTTTAAGGTCATTATCTGACATATTATTAAGGTCCTCTCCTGTCAAAGCATTACCAATAATGCCAATCTCTTTTCCAATTGCAATAGCTGTTTCCTTATAATCTCCTGTTATCATAATTGTTCTTATCTTAGCCTGTTTTGTTTTCTCAATTGCATGTATGACATCAGGTCTTGGGGGGTCAATCATTGCTTGCAAACCAACAAAGACTAAATTATCTTCTATAAAATCTTTTTTACTACTACACTCTTTATATGCAAATGCTAAAACTCTCATTGCTTTTTTCGCATATTCATTATTTTTTTCCAAAACCTCATCAATATGTTTTTTATTTATTTTTTCTTTTCTTCCATTCTTGTAAATATACGAGCACTTTTTAAGTAATTGATCTGGAGCTCCTTTTGTATGCATAGATAATTTATTATTTTCTAGAACAAGAACTGACATTAATTTCCTTGAGGAATCAAAAGGTATTTCATCAACTCGTTCATATTCAATATTCTCTTTAAACCCTGCCTTTCTGGCACTCACTATCAAAGCGCCCTCAGTTGGGTCTCCTGAGATTTCCCAAATTCCTTTTTCTCTGTAAAGTGAAGCATTATTGCAAAATAATCCTATTTTAAAAAGTATAGAATTTAATTGGTCAGTTATATGTCCATTTGGATTATACCCCACTCCCTCCACATTAGCATAATTATCAAATGTCCACGCTCTTCTAACTGTCATTTGATTTTGTGTAAGAGTTCCTGTCTTGTCAGTGCAAATAACATCACAAGAACCAAGAGTTTCTACAGATGCTAATTTCCTTACGAGTGTTTTCTTCTTAAGCAGTCTTTTTACCCCAACTGAAAGTGTTACTGTTACAACTGCAGGTAGTGCAGTTGGAACCGCAGCTACAGCCAAAGAAACAGCAACAAGTCCAAATGCTATAATATTGCTTAAAGAATACCCTTTTGTTAATATAAGAATAAAAAAAATAAAAAGGCAAATAAGAATTATTGCATATCCAAGATTTCTTCCAAACAAATCAAGCTTTTTTTGCAGTGGTGTCTGCTCTTCTGTAGCTTCTTTTATAAGCTCAGTTATATGTCCTATTTGTGTGTTCATTCCAGTATATGCAACAACAGCTTTTGCAGTCCCTGATACTATAGATGTAGAAGAAAAAAGCATGTTTTTTTGTTCATTAATATCAGCCTTATCATTAATTTCATTTTTATTTTTATCAACTGGAAGAGACTCTCCTGTAAGAGCAGATTCTTCTACTTTTAGCATATTATCTTCAATAATTCTGCAATCTGCTGGTACTTTATCGCCAGCTTCAAGATAAATAACATCTCCAATAACTAAATATTTTGAATCAATTTCAATTAATTTCGAATCTCGAAACACTTTAGCTTTTGTTGTTCCTAAATTTTTTAATGCTTCAAGAGATTTTTGAGCAGAATACTCTTGAAAAAAACCTATTATGGCATTTAAGACTAATATAATAATAATTAATATAGAATCAACATAATGTTCAAGAAGTAATGTTAAAACAACTGCAAATAAAAGAATATAAATTATAAATGATTTGAATTGGTCAATAAAAATTTTAAATGGATTAATTTTACTCTGAGTTTCCAGTTTATTATATCCATATTTATCTAGTCTATGCTGAGCTTGAGTCTTGCTAAGACCATCTTTTGTTGTCTTTAAATCCTGCATAACATCTTTCAAATCTTTATTATGATATTGCATAAAAAATATCATTAAATAAATTTTATAAAACCTTGTAACTCTTTATAAGTCCCTATATAAAAGAACAATAATTAAATATATTGTGCTCCGCAGAAGTTATTAATTTCTAAGAACACGATATAGCTGAGCGAGTAAAGCGAGTGGAGAGGACACAAAAGGAAAAACTTTTGTGGATGACTATATATATATATATTTTAATATATTTCAAAATTATATAATTAGTAATTCTTTCTTTAGAGTATTTCATAATAAATTTCAAATATCTTGATAAATTTTAAATGATTCTCATATTTTGAACAACTAATTATTTTAATTAAGCTTGAGCATAATTTTTTAACTTCTTAAGAAATCTTTTGTAGCAACTAATTAAATGTATGTTGTATTTGCACAAAAAAGATTATTGTTGAAAAGTACATTTATAATATCTATTCTCTTAATACTTCAAAAGTTATACTAAATAATTAAATATACTCTCAAAGAAACATATATAATTGGATAATATTTATAATAAATTAGTTATTAAACAGAAAATTTCAAACCTTGAAATGTTTACTGGAATAGAAACAAAAAACAAATATAGCATATTTAATTATGAGGAATCTAACAAAGAAATATATTATGCATATGAAGAATCAAACTCATTTTTAAGATTTCTCTTTAAAAGTGATACTTCCATGAAAATTATAATACTTGACTTAGAAAAAAATCAAGTGTTGAGACTAGAAAAAGATATTACTATATTCTTTCCAAAATTTAAAGTATTTGACAAGAACAATATTTTAATAGGATATTTAAATGCAAAATTTGGTTTGAACTCAAAAATATTTATTAATAATGCTAATAAGCAAAATATTGGAATAGTTAAAAATACTGTAATGCATCCATGGACTTTTAAATATTATAAAAATAATATTCAAAATGATTGTGCCATCATTACTAAAGAATGGTCTGGAATAGTAAATGAATTTTTTTCAGATGCAGACAACTTTTCAATTGATTTTAAGGATACAAAAGATAATATTGAAAAGTCATTACTTTTTGCATCAGCTTTTGCTATTGACATATATGCTTTTGAAAGAAGATAATTATCTCTAATTATTGCAAATATTCTCTTATTTTAAACTTTCCAATTCTAAAAACTCTCTGATGAAGTTTTAAATCTTTCAAATCTACATAATTTTCTCTTATTATTCTTTCCCCTGAAGCAGAAGGCATGACTTTTATAAGCTCTGTAATAAAAGCATAATAAAATGGAAACAATAAAACATACAGAACAATGCTTACCATATTATATAAAATAGGCACATATATTATAGTTGTAAAAAATATGAGCATAAAAGTAATAACTCTTATTCTACCATATATGCGAGCAAAATGTCCTGTTTTAAATCCTGAGATTATAATTGCTAGTCCATATATAATTATAAATCCTGAGAGTATTATTTGAGATATTGTTACATCTACTGGAAGTTGTTCTCTGCTAAAAATAATTTGAAGCCATGAAAAACCTGAGAAAATTATAAGTGCTCCATTTGATATGGAATTTCCAATTGAAGTTGAGAATTCTTCCTGGTATTTATCAGTGATTATTCCAATAAAAAAAATGGGAACTAGTATCCAAAGAAAATTTGATTCTGAGATTGCAAGTATTATCTCATCTATATGAATTTTAACCATTTTAATTAGAAATTACAATTCTTCATTATCAATATTTATTAATTTATTATCAATAAAATTTTTTAAGATTTCAATTAAAATTTTTACTTTATTTTTTAAAATATCATACTCAGCACCTTTAATTATCTTTTTTTTGCCATATTCCAATTCTTTTACCAATAAATATAATTCTTCAATAACTTCATATTGTTTCATTAATTTTTTATCATCCTTGAATGTTTCTTTAAATATAGATGGCATATCTTTTGGTGAAGGTGGAATTATTTTCTTAACTATAAGACTTGCATGGACAATATCAACTACACTATAATAAAGGTTTTGTATAGCTTCTCTTAAATGAAAATCTGTCTCATCAAATAATGTTTGTGCTCTTGCGGAATAATTGTAAACAGCTTCTCTTGTTGGTTTTATTTTTCCAATCTCAAGAAGATACTGCATAGGTTCAAGCAAATCTCTATCAAAAAGAGGTGTTCCATATCTTAAGATATTTATTAAAACTGGGTCTCCTTTTCTAGCCATATCCCACAAATCCGATAGATTTACTGTCATAATATGAAATTTGTCAGATATATTGTTTGCAATATTTTTAGTTATAATTCTGTAAGCTTCTCTTAGTTCATCAGTAACAAAAACTGAAACATTATCAAGTACTATCATCAAATCAATATCGGAGTTCTTATTAGCAGAAATATAATTATTTGAACCAAAGAGCATAATTGACCTAACAAGTTCATTCATTTCTTTTAAAAGTATTTTTGAGAATTCTCTTGCTGCCCTAAGATTTTCTATATGATAGTTCATCTCATTGCTTTTTGGTTTTTTTTTTGTTCAAAATCTGCCATTTTATAAATATTATTTATTTGGTGTATT
>CAYLKB010000074.1:0-8275 GCA_964384165.1 uncultured Methanosarcinales archaeon | reverse complement strand
AGTAATTACTTAAAGAGTTTTGTGTCCTCTCCACTTAGCTTTGCTCGCTCAGCTACAAAGGTGTTCTTGAAGTTAATAACTTTTGCGGAGCACGATATATTATTATAGAGATTCTAATTAATATGATTATTAAGAGCTTTAAAGAAAATGTATAATATGTGTTATAATTATTTTAATAAATATTATTTATTTGTTGTTTCCATTTCTTCTTATTTCTTTTACTATGTATCTTTTTTCTAATGAAGTTGAGTAATAGTTTCTTATTAAAATGTCTATTATTATTCCTGTTACAAAGAATTGGAATCCAATCATGAATAGAAAGAAACTCATTATAAACCATACTGAATCTGAAAGTGATACATTTTTAATAATTTTCAAATATATTGTCCATATTCCTGATAAAACTCCTAAACCCATTATTGAAAGTCCTCCAATACCAAATAAGTGAAGTGGTCTTCCTGAGAATTTTTTCCAGAACCAAATATAAAATAAGTCAACTAAGCCTTTAAATGATTTTTGCCAATTATATTTAGATACTCCATGTTCTCTTTTTCTGTGATTAACTTTAAGTTCTGAAATTTTAGAACCTTTCCATCCTAAAAGGGCAACAATGTATCTATGCATTTCTCCCCATAGTTCTAAGTCTTCTACTGCTTCTTTTCTATATACTCTTAGTGTACAACCTGAATCGTGTACTCCATCATCAATAAGAAGTTTTCTTAAAAATTTTGCAGATTTGGTAACTACTATCATCCATGCAGGGTCTTTTCTTTTTTCTCTCCATCCAGCTACCATGTCAAGGTCTTCATCATTTAGTTTTTTAAGTAGTCTTGGAATGTCTTTTGGGTCGTTCTGAAGGTCAGCATCGAGTGATATTAATATTTCGCCTTTACCATATCTAAAACCGGCATCCATGGCTATAGCTTGACCATAATTTCTTTTAAAATCAATTAAAACTGCTCTTTTGTCTTTTTCAACAATTTCAAGAATTTCTTTTTTTGATGAATCTTTAGAACCATCATTAATAAACAAAAATTCCCAATTTCCCTCTAATGTGTTCATAACAGCTTTTACTTCATCAAATAATTTCTTAAGATTACCTTCTTCATTATAGACTGGAGTAAAAACAGTGTATTTTATTTGTGTCATTTATAACATATAGTTGTAACATTTTATTTATAAATTTACTTAGTTTTATGCTCTGATTTGGAAAATCATTTTTTTCAGTTTGACTTTTAAGTATTACATTTTTACTTTATTTAACAATAAATAAGTTTAAAAACTTAAAAATTAATTTATGTTATGAGGTCATTATGAACAATAATTTCCAAAATTTACAAATTGGCCAGTTAGAAGCAATGTTGGTTACATTGATAGATAAGTTAACTAATATTATTAAAGTTAATATTAGTAAAGTTAAGTTAGATACATTAAACCATGAGTGTATAGACTTATTGAATAAGATACTTATGATTTTACAAAAAATTGATAAAAAGATTATTGAAATTTTGGAGATTGGCAAAATCTTTAATTCCATTGATATTGCAATTACTTTAATAAATGCTCAAGAACATGATAATCAACAAATTAAAATAATTAAAAATAAATTTACATTATTTCTTAATTATATTACAAAGAATAAAAAGAATATTAATTAATTATAGGAATAACCTGAATATAATATTTTTATATTTTTTTAAAAATCGAAAATGTTAGTGTCTAAGGATATATAAAATGTATAAATTGTAATTTGTAATATTTATTATGTATATTATTTCATTTTATTTTAATTGAATCTTAATTTATTATGAAATTTAATATTGTCAAATATTTTATAATTTCTTTGTCTTAGTTATGAGATTATTGATTTATTTTAATAATTAGATTTATTCTTTATACAATAAAATACTTCAATGTTGTACTCCGTAAATGTAGTATTACAATTTGTATTTATAAATGATGCAAACTCCTGTTTAAGTTTTCCAGCTATCATAGAGTCTAATACTATTATTATTTCGTTAGGTAGTATTGATGAGTTTTTTGCTATAATGGCATTTGTTGTAAATTCTCTTTGATTATGCCTCATCCAGTCTGATGAAGTACCATCAACTGAAAATTCTATCCAATAATCGGGGTTTTTATTCATGTACCAAAGTCCAGCTGCTGGCCAGTTTGTAGCTATTTGTGTGTCTGGATAGTTTTCAAGTACATGTTTATATGCATCTTTATAGTTTGCTATTGGCATTGTGAAGTCTAAGTTTGGTTTCTCAATTCCCAATGGTGAAAATACGGTCCCGTTAAATAATATTATCATAGCTATAAAAATTGGTATTCTAAATTTTATTTTTTCAAATACATATGCAATGTAGAAGAAGATTGCAAATACTGCAAAGTAGAGATATCTTGTTGCAAAGAATTTTACAAATAGAATTGAGATAGCAGGAATTATTGTTAGAAAAAGAAGCATTGTGTTCTGTTTTAGATTGTCTTTTAGACTTATAACTATTCCAATCCCTGCAAGTATAATAAATGGAAGTGAGTATGTTAAATATGATGCATAAAGGCCAAAATAATTTATTATTAGGTTTTCATCAATGTATAGGTGCTGTCTTAGGTTATAAATGAAGAAACCAATGATAATTAAAATTGAGAAAATAGCTATATATGTTATAGGTTTTTTGAAATAATGCTTTTTGAATATATTGTGTTGGTTCTCAATTATATAAATAGTAGTTAACATTGGTAAAAGTAGCATTCCAAAATCGTGAAGTTGAGCGGTTAGATATAGAGAAAATATTAAAAGTAGATATCCCCAAATTCTTTTTTTCATTATTGTATTCTTATGAATAATAATGTAGTAGAATAGAAATATACTAAAATAGTAAAAGAATTGGAGTGCTTGATAGAATCTTGCTTGTTTTGAATATATTATTTCAAGAGATGATACTGCTATGAGTCCAGCAAAAATGTATGGTGTTAGTTTTTTTTTGAAAAATAGGTTCCCAAAAAAAAATGCTAAAAGAACTGTTAAAGTTCCAAATAATATCGATATGAACCTGGCTCCCATGTCACCTCCTATATTATATATGAAGAATGCCATTAAATAATGAAAAAATATTGATCTGTGATAATAAAATCCTGAGTCATATTCTGGCACACCTTTTTCAATAATCATCATAGCTGCAGTTGATGATATTGTTTCGTCAATCCACATTGAGTCAGCTTCAATATGGTTAATTCGAATAGAAAATGAGAATATGATTATAATTGTTAATATTGTTATTTTAAGATATTTTGACTGTAACATATTTTGGAATTTGACATAGTTCTTATTTTTTGTTTTATTTATAGAAATTTGATTTTCAATGTCATTTTTTAAGTAATTGTCAAATTTATTTTTTTTCACTTTTATTTATTATTATTATTATTATTATTATTATTATATTATTTAGTATTATTAATCTTTATTTATATAAGTATTTATATATGTATTTATAGAAATAAGTATATTAAATTATATTTAATTTATCAAATAATGTGCTTTGCAGAAGTTATTAACTTCGAGAACATGATATAGCAAACGAGCAAAGCGAGTGGAGAGGACACAAATGGAAAAACTTTTGTGGACGACTATAATATATCGTTTCAAGATTACCTCATCCTTTAGGGTGGGGCTTAACTTTAAACGATGACTAAAAATCCGTCTCGAAGAATTGCGTAATACCTCATTATTTATGGTGGGGATAGCAATTCTTAGGATTTTTAATTTATTTAAAGTAATTTTTAATTATTAAACTACTAATATTATATTATTTATTATAAATATATTACTGTATTGAATAATATTGTATTGAATAATATTGTATTGAATAATATTGTATTGAAAATATATAATTGAAGTTATAATAATTCATTATTGTAATTACTAAGAAGTTACGAGCTAATTTAATAACTTTCTAATTATAATATAAGTTATGATAAATATTAAAAATAAAATTTTTGGAATGTTTGGGACATTTTTTGTTTTGTACATGCTAATGTTTTTAGGAGTTACAAATGCTGTTGAAATAAATGTTAATTTTGAAAAAAATATTGTTGAAAGGGATGATTCTTTGATTTTTAAAACATCTATTGACATTCAAGGCTCAGAGAGATTACCTGCAAAAGAATTAAAAGTTGAAATATCAAATGAGTTGGGAAAAATAATATCTTATTGTTATTTTGATGTTAATGGTTTAATTTTAAATGAATGCAGTCGAGAGTTTGAAGATATAAAATTGATTTCATCATCTGATTTTAGTAGTGGTTTTCTTAATGGAAATGGGTATGGATATAATACAACGAATTTTTCAAAAAGGGATGAGTTAACAATTTTTGGTTATGGATATGGATATTTTTATGATAGTGGTAATGATAGAGAACTTGAGTATGAGATTTTATGGAATCCTATGGATAATCTGACAGATGAAAAATTATTTGTAACAGTAAAAGTTTTTACTCAGGAGAATTCAAATGATTATATATATGTTAATGAAAAAAATGCAATGTTTGAGTATGTTCCAAGCAAACCTGTTGCATTGGCTGATAAGAAAAATTATGTGGGTAAAGAAGGTGTTAATTTAATAATAGATGCTAGTGACTCATATGACCTTAATAACTATACTATTATTAATTATTTTATTAAAGATGGTGATGATATTATAGCTGAGCAAAATAGTTCATTATTTCAGCTTGAGTTTGAGGAAGGTGATTATGATTTAGATCTTTTTGTAGTAAATGAGCTTGGAGTTGAGAGTGAGGCTTTTTTATTTGATGTTGGGATTGAACCATTTTTAGATGGGAATACACTTAAACTTGAAGTTAATGAATTTATTGAGAATCAAATGATATTATTTAAGATTATTACAAATGAATCTATTGAGACTGATAATTTAAGATTGAAGCCAGTAATTGAATGTTTGAATGTTCCTATTGAAATTAAAGCTGATGAGGATGGTTCATATCTGGATTCAATGATAAATTTTAATGAGGGATTATCAGAATATTATTTTCAGTTTAACAGATTTGACTTAGATTTAAGTTTGCCAATGGATGTTAGTTGTAATTTTGTTTTAAGTATCTCTGATAAACGGGGTAAATATGAAACTAAAATTTCTGATATGGTTGTTTTTAAATATGGATCTAGTAGTAATACTTTGATATTTGAAGGTGAGTCTGAAGAGCAATTGATTAAATATATATATAAGTCATTTAATTCAGAGTTTAATAGAGGTTATAATATTATAGATTATGAATTTGTTAATAATGGAGTAAATAATTTGGAATTTGAAGTAACTGTAACATCCCCAGATTTAAATTTAAGATATACTGAGAATATTAATGTTGGAAGTAATAGAAAATACCAAGCTCAAATCCCTTTTTACATTAGTGAAAGAGTGGAAAGTGGGAAATATCCTGTAAGAATAAGTTATAGGGTCGATAATAATGAACTTAAAACTAAATATGGTTTTATTGAAATTAAGTAAGTTTATATCATTTCAAGATTACTCCATCCTTTAGGGTGGGGCTTAACTTTTAAACGATGACTAAAAATTTGTCTCGAAGAATTGCGTAATACCCCATCATTTATGGTGGGGATAGCAATTCTTAGGATTTTTAATTTATTCAATATTTGATATGTGATTTATTTCACACTTTTGACATAAATATAAATATTAGTGACTATATTATATATTATGCATAAAAGAAAATTGATATTAGAAATAATTTATACAAACTCTATTGAAGTCCCAGAGGATTTAATAGAAATGTTGGTTTTGGATGAAACTTATGAAGATGCCAGGAAGTTGATTCTTGAATGGGCGAGGGAGAATATCAATAAGGATATAGATGATGATAAAAATGAAGCATTAAATGAAATAATATATATTATTGAAGTAATGGATTAAGATTAAGTTTTAATATAATGTGCTTTTCTGGTGGAAAATTATATATTTGGCGAGTTAGGACACTTAAGAGTAATGCAAAACATTTATAATTGAATTTTGGATTATTAAATTATGGTTGGTTTGAACATTAATGGAAAGAAATTTTTATTATTTTTTCTTTTCAGTATTGTTATAGTGGTAGTTTTTGTTGTATTTTTATTATCACTGGTTTCTTATGCAAAAGTTGATGATGATTTACAGAATTTTGAAGATAGAAAAGAATTTGGCGAGTCTTCGCTTTTAATTGAGGAAACAAAGTTAAATTTAATTTCAAATGATATTATTGAAGTCTTGAGTAATGTGACAATTTCTGATATGTCGAATAATAAGTATATTGCAACTTTAATTGTAGATGATATGATAGTAAATAAAGATAATTCAATTGGACAGGAGATTGTGCATTTATATTTGAGTAATAATACTGAAATTGCTAAAAATGTAATCAATATTGTAATGGAGTTAATTTTAAATAAGTATGATGAGCCAATGGATTGGAAATGGAGAAATTATCAGATATTATTATCTAAGAATTTAGAATATGTAGTATTATACAATCATACGCCACTTCTTGTTGATATATATAATAATCAAATTGCTTCACTAGACAAAACAAGTATTTTTTTAAATAAATATCAAATGTATAATATTTCATTTGAAAATGGGTCATCAAAATTATTTTCAGTAGATTTGGCAAATTCTGATATTTCAAATGCTTCGACTGAGATTTTTAAATATGTTGACCTTGGTTCTGGAAAATTTAAAGGTGATGCAGAAACATTAAATACTTTTTTTGAAAAGGATTTGACCAATGAATATATATTTGAAATATTGATTTGGATATAAGAATTAAATATTGCTAAATTTATATTTTTTGTTTTTTTATTTTTTTGTTTTGTATTTAAATAGTATTTGTAATTGAGTATAATTATAAATTAATAGTAAGAAGTTACATGTGTGTGTTTGTTTGATGATGTTTATAATAAAAAATTATTTTAAAGATTCACAGAAGTATCATGGATATTAATATTTCTCAACATTTATACTTATAGAAAAGATTTAAATATAATTGAATTCATTATTAAATATGAATAAATCAAATTATCGAAAAATCCTTGCACTTATATTAATAATAATTTTTGGAATATGGCTTTTATATCTTTTTTATCTTCAGAGTTTTATCTCTCCTATTTTAACTGCCATAGTACTTTCTTTACTTTTTTATCCTTTGTATGAATATTTGCTTAAAAAAACAAAAAGAAAAGTTGTATCAGCTTTTATTGTCATATTTGGTCTTCTTTTATTAATAATAGCATTATTTTCTGTTCTTAGTACTATGGTTTATAGTCAATTTAAGGATTTAGATGTAAGTGTAGAAAAGTTAGAGTTTTATGAAGATAGAATATATGATTTAACAGGTATTGAAATTAATATTGCAAATGCAGCAGTTAATATTGAGGAGATATTAAAAAGAGAATTTAATAATTATCTTTCTACAATTGTATCTTTTACTTCAAATTTTCTTTTAGCAATGTTTATTGTATTTTTTGTTATGTTTTATTTGCTTATGGAAAGAAAACAAATGGTTGTGGGAGTTATAAGTATTATGCCATTTTCAAAGGTTGGGTCTAAATATCTATTGTCGGAGAGTTCAAAAAGAGTGAAGGCAATACTTATAGGCCAATTACTTACAGCAATTATTCAAGGGCTGTTGGGAATGTTCTCATTTTTAGTTGCTGGAATTGAAGGTGCAATTTTTTGGGGTTTTATAATGATAATTTTATCAATAATTCCTGTTGTTGGAGCATTTCTTGTATGGGTTCCTGCAGGTTTATTTTTGCTTTTTGAAGGAAGTATTATAAGTGGAGTTTTTGTTCTTGCATGGGGTTTTATTGTTGTTAGCAATATTGATAATTTTATAAGGCCAGCGCTTGTTAATAAGTTTGCAAAAATTCATCCTCTTGAAACTTTTATAGGAATATTCTTAGGACTTGGTGTATTTGGACTTATTGGAATTGTGGTAGGGCCTATTATTATTTCTCTTTTTCTTTTGTTAATTGAAGTATTTAAGAAAGAATATTCAGATGTTTAATATTTTTTATTTTAATTAGGCTCTGTCCATAAATTAGATATGGTGTCAAATATATGAGAGCCTATATATATATTCATAGTTTAAAGACAGGGGGATGTCCCTTACGGGGATGTGCAGTGTAAGTGAAATCTCACTGCATCCAAGAATTCATTTATGAATTGTTGAGAGTCTTTTAGAAAATATAACTATAATAGCTCGA
>CAYLKB010000073.1:0-8338 GCA_964384165.1 uncultured Methanosarcinales archaeon | reverse complement strand
CATTTTCTTTATTTTTGGGGTCGTGATTTTCTTTCAATTCTCTCTTAATTTTTTTTTGTCTTTTCTTAAATACAAAATATTGTCTTAATACATTTAACTACTGTCCCCATTGTGATTATGAATGCAGCCGAGGCTAAACTCGCTGTTACAAATTCTCTAGATTCTAGTATTTCATATGCCTTTATGTGTTCGCTGTTTTTAAGTGTTATTGGCACCAGATTGCCCTTAAAAATAGCATCTATCTTAACAATTAATGTCCTGTTTGTTAAAGGAAAATAGATTGAGCAGTACTCTCTTATTTCTGTAAAGTACAGAAGAAAAGGCTCTTGTTGGCACGGCAAATAATTGTCAATAAACGAGCAATTACTTGTAAAAGGCATAATGCCTGGGCTTGTAAGGGCTGTTGCAGCGATCGTTACATATCCGAGTTCATTACAACCTGTGCAGGCAAAGCTATTTGTCTGAGTGAGAATGCAGTCTGCTTCGACGTATTCTAGACCTTTAATGGGGGTTGAGGTTAATAGTAAGGACAGAGACCCAGTGAGTGGAGTTTCAGTTCTGACTATGTCGTTTAACCTCATAGCAATAAATGGCTTACGGGACGAAGCGATATTTTGAGTAAACCTGCTGAACGCTGGCGTTCTAGTAAAACATTTAGCTGTACAATCTTGAGGGATGCAGGTAACATCGCTTACGTCAAACACACGGTCATGGTTGGTGATACTCAGTTGGTATTCACCGATGGTTCCCTTAACTGGTAAGTTCGTGTCGGAGGCTTGTACGTAATGATAACCACGCTTGTAAACCAAGACATACTCTGACGTGGGTATATCCATGTGTACCGCGGCGATGGCAACGATTGGTAGACTCGTGTACCAGTCTTTTATGTGCAGATTATGAGCCCTATCCTTAGCTGACATGTGAATGGCACGCGTTGTGTTTTGATGTTCTTGAATGAGGCTTGCCTCCCAGTAGCTTACGGTCTTCTTAAACACGTATCCAAGGGGTCCCTTGTCCCTTAGCTGCCACTTATAGTGAATGCAAACATTCCCATAGAAGCATTTTGAGTCGTTGCATCTCATTGGATCCACAACGCACCCGTATTTGCTAACGCTAGTGCTATTAGGCAAACTGCCGTCCAATTTCGCTGCGTAATGACTTGAGAACATACTGCATGACCCTGGTATGCAATAGTCCGAGGCGCTCTCACATCCCCAGGTAGACGTTGTAGTTATCTCATAGTCACTTGTTACGTATATCAAGCGGTAGTTATCCACTTGGTACAACCTTTCCAGAGTCAACGTTATCCTCGTGTTGTTTACATCAATGAAATTGATGGTGGAACCCTTTGATAACGTGGTTAGCGTTGTGTGTAGACTCCTGCACTGTTGATCAGCGCATACCTTGCCTTCGGAGGATATGTACAACGTGCTGTCTGCTGCACGTGCATCTCCAATGAGAAGTATTAATAGGAGGCCCTTCATGATTGCTAACCTGATGGCTCCCATGTTTACGTAGTCATCGTTTCCTCTAGGTACGTCATAATTACCAGCTGGGGCATTTTGGACTCTTCTGGCGGGTTGCCGCGGTGAGTCGTAATTGCTTCCTTCTGCAATGGGTTGATCGAAGGCCCATGTTGGTTGCTCAGGTGGCAGTGGGGCTTCAATGCTGGGGGTTTCGTCTTCGCTTGCGTGCGTCGGACTCTTGTTGCTTACAGGTTCTCTGCACCAAGTGACCGCGTTTGGCTCGATCCTTCCTTGAGGGGTTATCACTTGCGTGTTGATACGCTCCATGATAATGTCTCTTATTAGGGTTGCTGCCCAGAAGGCCAGCCCTCCTAGTATGGCTCCCAATAGACATCCAATAAGTAACTTAGTTACGTTATTTTCACATCCTACGATGCGTTCGTTGACGCTATTCCACCAAAGACCTTGCAGGCATTCTAATCTAGACTCGACGTACCCCGTTATACCTGAACAGTTATAGAAGATTGTGCCAAACCAGGTGCCTGGTACCTTTCCCTCGGTCTGCTTCCAATCCAATGTGGTTTTTCCGAGAGCAAATGTACAGGCGTTGTATCCCTTGACCAGAATTTCACCTCTGTTTACTAGTATTGCCCTTTCCTGCTGCGCCAAATCATTGGCTCGTGCTAGTGGTATGAGTACTAGCAGCGTAAGGGGCAAAATTATCCACGCGTAGTTGCGCCAACTTCTAGGTCGAGATGCAGTGGATTCAGATGCTGGCTCGAAGTTCTCTTCTTCTATCGTGATATCCATCCTTTGTTCCTCCCACACTTCTGTCGGAGTGGGACTTATGGATGTCTCGCCTTCAGTGCTATCACTATCTTCTCCGTACGAGTCCCCGTAGAAATCTGGGTCGTCGATGTAAAATGTAATGCTGTCGGTGGGTTCAAAACCGCCGGCTAGCAACTCCATTCGTTCGCTCAGCTGGCTGACCTGGTCCGATGACCATACGGAGCGGCGCAGCTGTTCGAATGATAGTTGGCTAAAGTCTTCGGGCGATCCATCATTCTCTTGGATGCCATCGTTCCCGTCGAGACTCTCATTCTCGTGGAAACCATGTTCTGCGTCTCGAACTTCGTTTATTGGAATCAGGTCTGGCAGTTGAGGTTCTTGTTCCTCGTCCGAACTGCCGTCACCCGAATCAGATGGTGCTATTGCCTCCTCTTCCTCTTCCGAGTCTGGGGCATTAGCGTACCGTTCCCACGGTATGGGTCTTATCATCCTGGCTCCGTACCACCTCCAATCCTCTTCCCTATCTGGGGCTGGGGCTTGACCAGGCTCGTAAGGGTCATGAGCCTGATCGAACTCGTCATTCATCTCTTGCCAGAGCTGCTCTAATTCTTGCTCCCGAACCGCAGCTTCCATTGCTTGCCTTACATGAGCTCCAACTCTGGCAAGCAGCTCTAGGTCGAGCCAATTCTCTTCGACCTGATGGTCTTCTTCGTTTTCGTTGGCGTTTTGCGGAATACCTAGCGCTTCTTGAGCTGCTAGTGCCTCTCGCACTAGTGCAGCTGGTCCGTCATGGACTTCTGCTCTTGGGTGGTATCCAGCTGCTGCCAATGCCTCTAACCTTTCGTGACGCGGCTCAATATTAGGTGGAGTGCACAACGGGTTTACTTCCCGTTCCTCCAGATAGAGCCTCATTCTTTCAGGAGTAATAACATCCATTAGACGTCGAAGATGCGCTTCTTCTGCGTCGAAAGGTGATTCCCCTGAGCGTGCAGGGCTGGGGCTGCGAAGCAGTTCTGAGTCTGGGGTGTCACGGAATTGCTCGTAGTGCGCTGGATCCATTGCGTCATCTGCATCCTCAGCTGAGTCCCAGGCCTCCTCACTATTTTCTCCTAGCTCTAGGATTTCCGTGTCTGAGCTAGCTAAGGAGATATCATCGAGTCCGGCTGGTTGTGGCCAGAGATCTTCTATGGGAATCCTTCCCATCTCTTGTAGCCAGATTTGTGTTTCATCTTCCTCGGCTTGACCACCTATGATAACTACGTTGCATCTTACAATGCGTCGAGGTTTTGGTTTCGGTTCGCTTTGAATTTCTTCCAAATTCTTTCTGTATGTTTCCGCGGCTTCTTCTTCTGGTAATGCGCACAGTTTGGTGATGGGTCTCTTTACGTGTTCCCTATTTTTTGTTAAGAGTTCTACAACTCTTACCTTCTTGTCTTCGCCCGGAAAAAGCCTTGTGACCCGGCCCATGAGCCATTCGGTTGGTCCTTGGTTGTCTTCCTTGATGAGAACAAGCTGTCCTAGCTTTATGTTCTCACTGTTTCTGTTCCATTTTGACCGGTTGTGGATCCTACTGAGGTACTCGGCATTCCATTGTTTCCAGAATCCTTGCTGTAATCGTTGCGAGAGTTTCCAGCGCTTCTGATATGAGAGATTCTCTTCTAACAGGCTGGGTTCAGGTGGAAGCGTCATCGGTGCTCCGATCAGGAAATGGCCAGGAGTGATTGCTTCACAGTCCTCTGGATCCTCCGACATGGGGATCAGAGGTCTTGAGTTGAGGGACGCTGAGATTTGATATAGCGTTGTGCTCAGCTCTTCGAAGGTTAGTATTGAGCTCCCAACAATTCTCTTTAAGTGATGCTTCATTGATTTTACCCCGGCTTCCCACAGTCCTCCCATATGCGGAGCGTGAGGAGGGATAAAATGCCATTTGATTCCCTTGTTGGCAATCGCCTTATTCACTTTCTCTTCCATTTTCTGAGCATCTACCTTGAGGATCTTGTTAGCCTTCACAAAGTTTCCTCCATTATCAGAATATACGTCCGATGGTAGACCTCTGAGCGCGGTAAATCTTCTAAAAGCTGCCAGGAAGGCTTCTGCCGTTAGATCACTTACCGCTTCCAGATGTATCGCCTTGACTGCCATGCACACAAAGACTGCGATGTACCCCTTGAAAGTTTTCGCTCCCCTTCCGGGACTGAATTTCAAAGTGATCGGTCCTGCATAGTCAATGCCTACGTGCGTGAATGGTCTTGATGCGTTAACCCGGCAAGGTGGCAAGCTTCCCATTTGTTGTTTAAATGGTTCTGCGTTGTATCTTGCGCATTTGACGCACGCCTTTACTACCTCTTTGGCTAAATCCTTTCCTCTTATGATCCAAAACTTTTGACGGGATCGTGCTAATGTTAAGGATACTCCTCCAAGCAGGGTGTCAGCGTGGGCTTCCCGCATAATGAGCTTTGAGAGGTAGTTTTCTTTCGGAAGTATGGCTGGGAACTTAGCGCTGTGTTTTATTCTTGCATTCCTGAGTCGGCTACCTATCCTTAGTACCTTGTTGCTATCTAGTACTGGATTTAGATTGTAGAGCCTGCTTTTCTTGTGCAAGGCCACTCCATCTTGTAGCGCCTTTATCTCTTGGCCGAAGTAGAACCATTGTATCCCTTTTCCAATGATATCTTGTGCCCGGTTTATCTCTTCCCGAGCTAGCTGCAGACTGGCTTCCTTCATCCTTTTGCCCACTCTTAGCATGTAGGCCATTACCTTGACCATCATGAGGAATGCGCTAAACCTCGTCACGAAGTCGAGCATGAATGTTGATTTTGCTGCCGTAGCAACAATCTTCTCTTTGCTCGACCTTTCCTCGTCGGTGACAAAGTCCTCTTCCCCAGCTGGCCAACACCTTTCTTCTTGTTTGAGCCAGGTGGGTCCTTCCCACCACAACGGATTGCCAACCAGTTCATGTGGAGCGCATCCTCTTGACGCTACATCTGCCGGGTTTTCCTTTCCCCGGACATGATACCAGTCATCAGGTTTCGTGATTGCTTGAATCTTCGCTACTCTGTTACGCACGTAGACCTGCCAAAGAGTTGGCTCCTTCTTCAGCCAGGCTAGCGCTATTTTGGAGTCACTCCAAAATCGCACTTCCTCTACGTCTAATCTTATAGACGCCCTGGCTGCCTTGTAAGTTTCGGCTAAGAGTAGTGCCGAGCATAGCTCTAGTTTCGCTATGCTTGGCTGGTTCTTGATGGGGGCCAATCTGCCCTTTGCAGTTAACAGCGAGCATCTGACTCCTTCATGGTCTTCTGTCCTGATATAAATGCAAGCTGCTATTGCCTGCAAGGACGCGTCGCAGAAGCCATGGATCTGGATCCTTGAGCCCTTGTGCGTTCCTTACCAGCGTGGGATCTCTATTCTCCCCACCTGGTTGAGTTGCTCACCTATTTCCTCGTAGCCTTTCCTGGTTGCCTCCGGAACTTGCTCGTCCCAGTCCAGCTCCTCTTTCCATAGTCCTTGTACAATCAATCTCAACCTTGTTATGATGGGCAGTAACAGGTTGAGCGGGTCATAAATCCTCGCTATCCTGGAGAGGATTATCCGTTTTGTAAGGACCTGTGGAATTTGTTCTTGCTTAAACAGGAATATGAACTTGTCTCCCTCGTGCGAGTAGACAAGCCCCAATGTTTTGGAGATTTCATCGTCCCCAAGCTTTTTGAAACCTCTCTCCTTGAGGTCCTCCGGGAGGTGAGAAATTATATCCTTACTGTTTGATATGAATTTTCTCAGTATGAATCCTCCTCTTTTGAAGAACGCTATGAGCCTATCCACCATGAGCCGTCCTTCTTCTATTGTGTGCGTTCCCCCCATGTGGTCGTCCACGTAGAAGTTGCTCTTTATAATATCCGCCATCTCCGGGAAGTCCTCCCTCTCATCCTCCGCTAGCCGGAGTAAGGTTCTAACCGCCAGATAGGTGGCTGCCTTTGTGCCGTAGGTGACAGTATTTAAGGTGAATGCTGTCACCACTCCTTGTAGCATCCAAAGGATAGACTGGAATTTCCGGTGTCTGGGGTTCACCCACACCTGCCTGAACATCTTGGCCAGGTCACTGGTGACAAAGAACTTGAATTCCCTCGTTCTAAGGAGGGTATCAGTTAGTTCTCCTTGGAGTTTTGGCCCGTTCAGCATATTGTCGTTGAGGCTTAGGCCATTTGAGGTGATGCTTGATGCATCGAAGACAACCCTGACCTTCGTGGTTGTGCTGTCTTCCTTTATGACCGCATGGTGCGGCAGGAGATTCACCTTGTCATCCGTGGTGGGTGACATGTGGCCCGAGTCGATTTACTCGTTCATAAAGGCCTCATATTCCTTCCTGAGCGCCTCGTTCCTCGTTAACTTCTTCTGTAGTCCTTGGAATCGAGCTGCCGCCTTGGCACCCGACTTCCCCAGCTTAGGTGGGTCCTGGATGAATGGTATGTCTACCTGATATCTACCATCCTCCAGTCTCCTTGTGGTGTTCTGGAAAGTCTGTTCTAGCCTTTCCTTCTCTTCCAGGTCCTCGTGATCCTGGTTTTCTTTGGTCTCCTCGAAGAACCTTCTCATCTTTGAGTCTAAGACCGAAGCCGCTTCCTCCTTGTCCTTTCCTATTTGGATGGTGAGGCACCGTTTCTGGTCGCTGATCACCCCGGAGAGCGTATATCCTAATGTTGTCTCCTGTGCCACTATTGAGTCCTTAACCATCAGACCTCTTCTGATGATGTAAGGATAGACATCTGCTCCTAACAGGATGTCTACTTTGCTCTCATTAGTGGTTGGATCGGCCAAGCGTAGGTCGGCGAAAAAGCGCTCCTTAGCTCCAACTCCTTCCACCTCCACTAGCTTGTTGAAAATGATTGCCCTGACTGGATGTTTCCAGTCAGAGGCGAATCTGGGAGCAATCTCCACCATGGCCACTGCGTCTGATGTACCAGCTATTGCTCCTCCTATTCCAGTAATGCAGGTCCTGTCAGGGATTGCCTTAACCCCCAATTCCTTACATACTGATGGGCGGATCAGGCTCGCCTGAGAGCCTTGATCTATCAATGCCCTAGCCTTTATCGACCTGCCGGTTGCAGGGTTGATTAGGCTCACAATGGCAGTAGCGAGTAGCGTTTGCTTGATCTTTTTTTCCTTGGCCTCATGAAGTCTTGCAGTTCAGTTTTGAGGGGCATTCATAGGCCCAATGCCCCGTTGTGAGACAGTTCATGCACAAGCCCTTTTCCCTGCAGAGCTCCTTCCGCGCTGCAGGTGTTAACTATTCGAAGTGAATGAGGGGCACTTGAAAAGCGCGTGCCGCCCCATGCAACAACTGCACTGTGGTGCCTTGCCCAAGCCCTTCTCCGCGTAAGAATCGGTTTCTTGATTCTTATTTGCCGTGCCTTTCTTTTCCTGCTTCAATGCGAGGGTTTTGACTGAGGGCTTTGGTTCCCCAATTGCCTGAAGTCTGCGTTCGATGAAGTCCTTGACCTCATCTACAGCAGGTATGGCCTTTGGGTCCTTAGCTCCCAGTTCAAAATCCTTCCTGCTATCCTTGTCTAACTTGGATAGCAGGATAAACGCGAGAAGTTCCCCCCAGCCTTCCACAAAGATATTGTTGGTACGAAGTGTATCCAACGCATTATTGAAGGTATTGTAAAATCCTCGCAATTGGTTCTCGTTTTGAACCTTTTGGAGGGAGAGCAGCCTTTCTAGTGCGGCAAACACAGTTTTTTTCTTATTTTCATAGTGGAGCTGTCTATTCCTGCAATTATGGAGGCTGGGGCCTTCCCAAGATAACCGCGAAGGTGTATGAGCTTTGCGATTTCACTCAAGCCTGGCTGCTGCCCTATCACTTGCATGAAGTCGTCTTTAAAAGCTGGCCACTCCTCAAACTCGCCGTTAAAGTTCCTTATTTGGAGCTTAGGTAGCTCCTGGCGAGGTTGAGGGGTGACCGGCTCCCTGTGCTGTCCTGGTTCCCTGGCTAAGTAGGTTAAAGCCTTTATTCTTACGTTTTGACTTAGTCCAACTACCTTGTTGTAAACCTTGTCCTGGAAATACCTTGCTGATAAAGTTGG
>CAYLKB010000072.1:0-9040 GCA_964384165.1 uncultured Methanosarcinales archaeon | reverse complement strand
CTTAATTTTTTATAAAAAAATTTTATTTTGAAACAAAAAGGTTCATCTACTGTATATTATAAGAGAATAAAATTAATAAGATTAAAAAGAAGAATAAAAATGCTATTTCTTGTCTTGTATGCATTGGCATTGCAATAAAAAATGTTGGAAATGAAATATAATATATTGAACTTAAAAAAGATAATGTTTTGTTAAAAAACTTATTTAGAAATAAATAAATTACTATTGTTGAGAATGAAAATATTATTTGATAAATTATTTTAAAAATATATATGTCATTAATATTAGATAAAATTTTTAAGACTGGACCTAATATTACAATACTTAAACAAGTATTATATGCATCCCCAATAACATTATCCACATCCCACATATTATACTCTATAACATATTTATATACATAATATTCGTGTAAAATGTCGCTACCAAAAATAAAATTACTTTTCATTGAAATACTTAATAATAATGATAGACTAATAAAAAATAATGAATATGGTATAATGCTTGTACTAATTTTATTTCTAAATAAAATTACTAATAATAAATAAATAAAAATTAATATTAGTGAAATAACTGATAATAAGTTTGTACCATTATTATTTATAATCAGAGTTCCAATAATTGATAGAAAAGTAAAAAAAATTGGAATTATTAAAAATATTGTATTATAAAAACTTGAGTTAATTAATTTTAGTTTAAGAATAGTATTATGTTTTAATCTTAAGTATGAAAATATTATCATAATTATTAAAACTAAATCAAAAGACAACAATAAAGGAATTAATGACATAGGTTTATATGTTATATATAATAGTGGTAAAGAAAAATTAATTAATAACCCAAATAATATTATAAATGAAACAGACAATCCTAAAGACAATGTAATTTGATAAATTAGCTTTAGTCCATTTATTTTTAGAATTATCAATATTAATATTCCTGGAATGAAAAGAAGAAATGTGATTGTTAAGATTTCTCTTAAATATAAAAATTCAATATTAAATATTATTAATAAATTAATTATAATATAGAATAATAATATAAATAAATATAAAAACTTCTTATTAAATGTTAAATAATTAGAATTGTCTTTATTTATATCATTATTTTCTTCAGATAATTCGTTATTTACTAATATTATTTTTTGATTATTAATATATTTATTTGTCATTTTTTTTTGATTTGTTTATTATATCTATTGTTTTTTTAGCTGCTTCTTCCCATGAAAATTTTTTTGCTATATCATATGCATTTATGCCCATTTTATATGTCAAAACATTATTATTTAATAAAATTAACACTTTATTGGCAAAATCTGTTTTATTACTAACTATAAAAACTGCTTCATTCTTCAGAAATTTATCTAAAAAAGAATTATTCATACCATATATAATTGTTGGTTTATTTAAAATAGAATATTCAAGTATTTTTAAAGGACAAAAATAAAATCCATATTTCTTAAATAATGGATTATTTATATTATATGATGCAATACAAAAATTACAAGTTTTAATAAAATTTAATACTTTATTATTATTAATTCTTCCTAAAAAAATAAATCTTTTATCCTGTTTATATTTATTAATATATGAATTCTTTTTATTACCATCACCAATTATTATTAATTCAAAATCATAATTAATTTTGGAGAAAGTAGATAAAACATCATCTAAATTGTGATTATCATCTAGTGTACCAGCAAATAAAATTCTTTTATTTGAGATATTATTTTTATTCTCTTGATATAAATTTACACCATTAGGAACAATATTAATATTATTTACATTATATCTTTTTTGAATTATGGTTTTTAATTCATTTGTCTGAACAATAACTGATTTTGCATTATTAATTTGAAGCTTTGAAATATGAAATATAATTTTTTTAAGAATCTTATTTTTGATATTTAAATCTTTAATAAACTCTTCATCAGGTATCCCATTTAATTCATAAATGAAATTTTTTTTGTATAATTTTGAGATTACTAAGCCACCAAATAAAACAAGATTATATCTTTCATAAATAATGTCATAATTATAGATATTAACATTTTTTCTTAAAATATTTATAATATTAATATTTTTTTTAATTAAATGTAAAACTTTAAATAATATATTTATTTTATTATTAACTTTTGATAATTTTACCGTAAATATATTTAAATTATCCTTTTTAAGAAATTCATTTTCATTACCACTTACAATTAGTAATAAATCAATATTATTTTTTACTAATTTCTTTGCTAATGAAAAAGTATGAACTTGTTCAACAGAATTTTCATTTAATTTCACATCTAAAGATATATTTAATATTTTCATTTTATTTATTAAGATTTTTATATCTATTAATATATTGATTTATAATAATATCCCAATTATAATTATTTTTAATTAAATTAATATTTTTCTTAATAATATTATCAATTAATAATTTATTATTATTTGTAAAGTCATTTATTTTAATAATCAACTCATTACTATCTCCTACATCAAAAATAAACCCATTTTCACCATCTCTAATGATATATGGAGCTTCTCCTGTCTTTGATGCTATAATAGGTGTTCCACATGCCATTGCTTCAAGAACTGGGATTCCAAATCCTTCGAATAATGATGGAAAAATTACAATATCAGAGTTTGAATAATATTTTGGTAAACTGGAATATTCTAATTCGTTTGTAAGAATAATATTCTCCTTTAGATTATACTTATCAATTAAATCATGAAATTCTTTTTCCCACCCAATTTCTCTACTTTTACCACTTATTAAACATTTAAATAAATTACCATCTTTTTTTAATTTCCCAAATGCTTTAAAAGCAACTTCTGCTCCTTTTCTTTTAGCTCTTGCCCCACCAGGAAAAAAAATTAAAGCTGTATCATCATTAATATTATATTTTTTTCTTAAATCAAATTTTGTTGGTTTAAAAATTTCTAAATCAATTCCTTCCCCTAAAATCTTTATCTTATCACTTTTACCATATTTTTTTTGTAACAAATCTGCAGTTAAATGACTAACAGAAACAATTATTTTTGACTTATGAAAAATTTTCTTTTCTAAATGTATATCAATCTTATTAACAAGTTTTTGAACAAATCCATAATTGTCGTTATCAAATGATACAGGATGATGAATTGTTGATATTAAAGGAATATCATTAGATATACTATAACCTGTATTTCCATTTGCATGTACAATCTTAATACCTTCTTTTTCCATTATTTTCTTATAATTTTTTTTTACAGACAAATAAAATGATGGCATAAGTAAAAATGGTTTAAATATTGTCTTTTGCCAATGAATGTATAAATTATCATTTATTTTTTCTTTTTTATTATTTTTACCTGGAGCTAAAACATGAACTTCCCAATCTTTTTTGGATAATGCATTTGTAAGCTCATAAGCATAAACTCCTGCACCTCCACAATTATTCTTTGAATACTCCTGAGTAATAAGTAATAATTTATTCATCTTTTAAACACCCACATAATTCTTCCAATAAAATATGCTAACATAAACGGATAGTTATAAATTATAGCTAATAGATATTTAATAACTGTTTTTCCCTCAAAAATGAACTTAGATTTTATATGCATAAAACTTGTTAATAATATATACATAAATGTCAATATTATACTATAAATTGATAATAAAAAAATTATTTCAAGAAGATTAAAAAGTAATAAAAACAAGAAACCAGAAAATGCAATATCAGGCATCCTTATTCTTTTGTATTTAAATAGTAATCTCATTGAACCTTTTCCACTTTGATAAAGCCATTTAAATGTCTTCTTAAAATCTTTTAATTCCCTATGTTCAACTACAATATTTATTGTTTTTAATTTGTATCCTTCTTTTTTTAATCTTTCATTGATATCAAAATCTTCACCATCTTTAGCTTTTGGGTCAAACTCAATATGTTTTAATAATTCTTTTTTGTAAAAACAATTATTGCCAGTAAGTTCTGTTGTAGGTTCTTTAACTTTAGGTTTTAAATTAAACTTATTATATATGTAAGTTGAATCACCATCTGGTACAGCTATTCCTCCAACTGCATCATAATTTTTAATTTCTTCTAAGCAAGTTAAAAGCCAATTTGTAGGTAATATAATATCAGCATCTATAAAAGCAACATAGTTTCCTTTTGCATGAGATACTCCAGTTTTTCTCGCATTATCCCTACCTTTATTTTCTCTTAAGTCTATTAATTTAACATTTTTATTATTATCAGAAATCTTTTTTACTTCATTAGCTGTATTATCTTTTGAACCATCATTAACTACAATTATTTCATAATCATTAAGGTTTTTTTGTCCTATAATAGAATTGATTGCATTAGCAATATTTCTTTCTTCATTATATGCTATAATCACAAATGAAACATTCATTTTATTTTTCTCACCTTAATTGTTTGATAAACAGCATGTCTTCTATCTATAAAAGCAAAAAAAGTATTTATTCCTTTTGGCATTGGATAATAACCCACTCCTACATGTTTTTCTACTTCAAAACCATGATATTCAAAAATCTCTTTTAATGCAACAAATGCAAATATTCTTAAATGTGCCCATGAACCAGCATCACCCTTATATAATTTTATCAACTTTCCAACGGAAGTATCATTACTTACATCATTAGGAAATGGTTGATAACCTAGTAATAATGGAACAAAATTATGCCAACTTGACAAATTATTTGTGGAAATAATAGCATAACCACCAGGTTTTAATATCCTTTTAATCTCTTTTACAAAATTATCTGTATCATATAAATGTTCTATAACTTGATTTGCTGTAAGAACATCAATAGAATTATCTTTAAAATTCCATTTTTTATTTAAATCACTTCCAACTATTTCTATACCCTTTTTTTTTGCAATTTTAACAGCTGACTCTTCAATTTCAATTCCTAGAATATTTTTAGTCCCAATTATTTTAGAATATCTTAAAGTTTTATCTCCTTTTGAACAACCAACATCTACAAATTTTGCATTCTCATTTTTTTCTAATAATTTTATAATACTTTGTACACAATCCTCAACAGAAGAACTATAAAATAATTTTAATATTCCTACCATCCTCAAGAATAAACCTCTTCGAATTTCATAATTAAATGATTCCAGTCATATTTATAAACATAACTCTTGGTTGACCAATCCCTTTTACTTAGAGCTTTGTCAATAGCAGACCGCAATGATTTTGAATCAAGTGAACATAAGTAACCATTCTCACCATCTTTTATCAAACTCCTGCCAGCATTTGTAGGAACATCAATAGTCACAACAGGAAGTGAACATGCATTGGCCTCAATAATTGTAATCCCAAAACCCTCTCTAGTACTAGGAAGTACAAATGCCTTTGATGATTTCATCAAAGCAATAACTTCATCATGACTCTCAACAAACCCCTTGAACTCAATATTGTCGTTAGCAAGTTTCTTTAAACGGTTCAGCTCAACACCTCCTCCAACAATAAGTACTTTGCCTTTAAACCCTTTTACAGCCTCAATTAAGACATCAACATTTTTATGTGATAACAATCTACCAACATAAATTATATCAGATGTCTCCTTAGATTTATCAACCTTTTCAATCTCAGATAAATGAAGTCCATTCTCAATTACTTTAACCTTAGACTTTTTAACACCTAAAACCTTAACCAAATCAGAAGAAGTATCTTTAGAGACTGCAATAATCCTATCAGCTAAAATAGAAGAGAGCTTCTCCATAAAATAACCAAAAACTCCCTTCCAGCCCATATACTCTCTCCAATAATTCTTACCCCAAACCTCATGCCATGTAACAACAAGCTTTTTACCACGAAGCCAGCAGGCAAGACGAGCAGGAAAAATATGAAAATAAACCATATGGTCAGCATCAAGGATATCAAATTTCTCAAATAATAACTTAAAAGAAGCAAGACCAAACATAATTCCCTGCTTTATAGACCTTTTATCACCATTATACATAGGATACTCTTTGCAAATACCATGATATGTTACACCATTCTTTACCATTACAGAAGAACCTTTCCAAAACTTCATAGTATAGAAATGAACATCATGACCCCTTTTAGACAATTCATTAACTAACTGAAATGAACGAGTCTCTTTCCCACCCTTATTATAAGGATAAATAGAATCAGAAAGAAGAGCAACTCTCATCTTTTATGCTTTTACCTTTCTAACATTAGGCTTCCAAAAAACATTCCTTAAAAGCATAAATGTAATCTTGATACCATCCATTAAAGGGGATAGCTTAGACTCTCCCTGCCGAGGCTCATATGTAATAGGTACAGAATGCATCTCAAGGCCCATCTTTGCCATCTTTGTAATCATCTCAGCTTCAATTGCAAATCCCTTAGACTTAATATGGCCATTAAGTTTTTTTACAGCAGAATGAGTCCATGCAAAATACCCTGTGCATGTGTCAGTAACATTAGCACCATAAAGAGTTCTTGTAAGAAAAGTAAAAAACCAATTAGCAAGTCTGTGAGAAAAGCTAAGTGCAGAACCTACCGTCCTACCCTCAAGCCTTGAACCAATAACAACATCGCTAAATCCACTCTCTAATAGCTCAATTAATCTATACATCTCATATGGCTTATATGTATCATCCCCATCAACCATAACAACATAATCAGTATCATCAGAAATACTCTTAAAACCTCTCTTTATAGCATTTCCTTTGCCCTGTTTTCCTTCAAAAACAACTCTTGCACCAAGCTCTTTTGCAACCTCAGAAGTCCTATCGGAAGAATTATTGTCAATAACTAAAACTTCAATATCAAATCCCCTTTTCTTCATTATAACAAGGAACCATCAATGTAACCTTTTTAACCATTTAATTATAAGACATTAAAGTTAATTTATAAATGTTATGAAAAATACTACTATTGAGTGGCGTCAAACTATTTTATAGTTAAAGAATTATCTAGGATAAAAATAATAAAAATTGGATAAAAATAAGTATTGATAAAAAAGGCACACTTTTAAATATAATTCATTTATAGAAAATTAAATACAGAATTAAAAAACTAAAAAAAATCACAAACCACTCAAAAACAATTCAATCTCATCAGGAGTATCAAGAATATCAAAAGTATCTGAAGATAATGTAAGAACATTTAAATTATATTAAAAAGTACCCTCCAATTGACTGAGGGGGAGTCCTACTAGTCTTTGGTTTAACTAAAATAGGATGAATTGACAATATTGAAGAAATAGATAATATACTCTCTTTTACATTCTTAACATATGCTTTTCTTTCTCGTTTGTCATCATATAAATTTTCCCCACCAAATAAGACGCAGGACAATCCACTTAAATTTCTCATTTCTTAAAAATTGAAACTCGCCAAATGTATACACCTTCATATGAGGATACTGATGAATAAGAAAAGACAAAGGCAATTCCTCTTCATTATCAAACTCACTTACAATTGTTCCAATACAATTAACATAACTTTCTGAAAACTTAGAATTTCTATCAAGATATGACATTGCATAGAAATAATCAACATGAATATTTCCATGGTCATTTAAAAAATTATCTCTATCATTATTACCTTTAGTAAAATTAACATTAACTCTAGGTCTACTAAGGCAATATTTAGAAAAATCTTCAACAGACTCAATACCAATTCGTTGATTTATCGTGGCTCCGCAGAAGTTATTAACTTCAAAGAACACCTTTGTAGCTGAACGAGCAAAGCTAAGTGGAGAGGCCGCAAAACTCTTTAAGTAATTACTTAAAGTGTCCCGAATGAATGAAAATGAATGACTGCAGGAAAAACTTTTGCAGAGGCGACTATACTATGCAATGCAATGACATATGTCACCAACATACAATAATTGCAAAATAGTAATGGTTATAAATTTTTAACATATTATATTATTATGAAAAACTTAAATAAAGAGATAATTTTGGAAACTCTGCATGAAAATAGAAATAAAATTAGAAAATTTGGTGTTAAAAAATTAATATTATTTGGTTCATATGCAAGAGATGAACAAAAAGAAACATCTGATATTGATTTTTTAGTTGAATTTGAAAATGGGAGAGGATTATTTGATGACAAAGTTGGTTTGTTATTATTATTTGAAGATTTATTTAGAAAAGAAATTGATATAGTAAAGCCTAATTTAATTAGAGAAGAATTAAAAGAAGATATTTTAAGTGGTGTTCAGTATGCAGCGAAAATATGATTTGTATCTTAAAGATATATATTAGAACAAATAGAAGTAATTAAGGAATTCACATTAGATTATGATTTTGAAGATTTTAAGAATGATAAAAAGACCATTTATGCTGTAACTAGAGCTTTAAAAATTATTGGAGAAGCTGCATCTAATATTTCAGATGAAATTAGAATAAAATATCAAAATGTTCCTTGGCAAGTTATTAGAAAATTTAGAAATGTGATTGTTCAAAAATATTGGGGAGTAGAAATTGATGTTGAATGGAATATTGTAAAAGATAAATTAGATGAATTGGAAAAAGAAATATTGAAAATATTAGAAGACATAAAAAATGAAAAGTAAATGAATTCACCTCAAATCGTTCCTTTCAGTCTAATTATAATTGGATTGAAAGTTTTAAATAGTTATATATACATATATAATCTATGATAGAAACAAAAACAAATAGTGAAATACTTCATTACCCTCAATTGGATACTGTTTTAATGGTAGAAGAATTTATTAGAGAACATTCAGGGGAATATAAAAAGAAGTCTTTATGGGAAAATTTACCTAAAAGAATGATGTATCAAACATATCAAGTAATATTTGACTACTTGTTAGATTCTGGAAAAATTGCTCAAGATAGAGAAGGAAAAATAGCTTGGATTTAAAATCCTGAATTAGTTAAGAAATACTTAAGTAATCCTAATTTAAGATTAAGATGAAATCTAATGTAGTATTTGGAGATGAAAAATTAAAAGAAGCTTTTGAGAAATTAAAAACTTCTAAAACTGAAGACCAAATGTTATATCGTTTCAAGATTACTCCATCCTTTAGGGTGGGGCTTAACTTTAAACGAT
>CAYLKB010000071.1:0-9044 GCA_964384165.1 uncultured Methanosarcinales archaeon | reverse complement strand
TTTTTGTGTTATGAAGTATGAGGCAAAATGGAATGGTTCAGGGACAATTAATAATTCTGTAATAGGTTATTGTGGGAATGGAAATGACTATAACATATCTACTGGTTGCATTGATGATAATGAAGGTGTAATTTCTCAGCCAAATTTATTGCCATTAAGATTTGTAAATCAATTTGAGGCAAAAGCATTGTGCAATCGTTTAGGTTCTAATTATCATCTTATTACAAATGCACAATGGATTACTATTGCAAGAAATATTGAACAAGTTGATTCAAACTGGAATAGTGGTGTAGTTTATGTTGGAAGTTTAAAAAGAGGAAATACTGGAGATGATGTTGTAGGAGTTGCTTATGATGGATTGCCTAACCTTGCTGATAGAAGTATTGATACTAACACTTTAGCGCTTCTAAATTTATCTAATGGGGAGGGTATTTGGGATTTCTCAGGAAATCTATGGGAATGGACAAGTGACACATTGCCAACAAGTGGAATTTTAAATAGTTCTCTTGGGCAAGGAACTAGTGAAGGCTGGACTCAATGGACTTCAATTCCTTCATTATATAATTATTTAAAACCTGCAAATTCTTCATTAACATCTGCTAATGGTATTGGACAAGTTTATTATGATGGTGATAGTTCATTGCCAATTGATTCATTATGGAATAATATTCATGCATTTAGTTGGGGTGGAAATTGGCACTATACTGATATGTCTGGTGTTTTTTCTGTTGCTTTGGATGAGAGTCCTTCAAGAACACTTTCAGTTATAGGATTTCGTTGTTCGTATTCACCTTAAATTTTTAAGTTATATAATTATTGTTTAATCATTAACTTTCATTTAAAATAAATATTTGGTTTAATAATTTATTTTATATATAAAAGTTGTAATATAAATTGCAGGAAATATGGTAATGAATTATATGATAATTATTCTATTTTAATAAATAGGAATAGAGTGATATTTAGAATTTAGCAAATTTTTATTGCAAACTTTTTAATGTTCCTGATATCTTTTTAATTTCAAGTTTTGTTTTTGAGTTTCCAAGTTTTTGAATAATACTAATTGATGCTGCAACTTTGTTTTTTGATGATAAAGAACTTTTTAAAATTATAATTTGGTTTTCATAATCGAATTTGTCTCTTAATATCCAAATTCCAGATTTCCCATAGTCTATTGCTCCAATAAGCATTAATAATTCATCAGTTAAATTTTCAGAAATTTCTGAAAATGAGAACTTTTTTTCTGATTTAATATGAATTTTAAAAAATCTTTTTTTCTCTCTTAATATTGGAATTAGAGGTTTTAATTTTGTGTCTTTTATTTTTGTTTGCATTTTTATCTACTTTTTCAAGTATAAAAGCATTTATAAATATATATCATTGATAATATTTATGAGTATTTTCAGTTATGTTTTTTTAAAAAAGAATGAATGGATGGATATATTTTTTATTTCATTTGCTCTTAGTTTAATGTTTTCAATTTCATATTTGAGATTTTCAGGTTCAGATGATTCAGTTATAATGACATTTGTATTATTTTTTATTTTTATTTTTGTTCTTTTTTCATCTAGACTTCATTTTATGAAATTTATTGCTTACAAAAATGCGTTTGAGGTTGAGATGTATCAGAGTTTTTTTGATAGATTTTGGTTTAGAAGTTATGATAAACTTTCTTATTATGAAAATAAAGTTGATAAAAAAAGGTCATCTTTTCAAGGGATACCTATGACAATTCTTAGTGTTATTATTTATATTTTAACACTTGGATATTTTATTTATCCATGCATGAATGCTTATAAATATAAGAAAATTCCACATCTTTTTTTAGGAACAAAGCAAAGATTTGAATATCAATTGCCTCATATTTTTAATATTGAAATTTCTGATTACAGATTTTCTAAAATGCTTATTGCAGGATTTGCTTATTATGTTTTTTTTGCTTTTTTTATTAGAATAATTTCTGGAGATTTGGAGACGTATAATAATTGGTTTACATTTATTCTGTATTGGGTAGCATTTGTTTCTCTTATTCCAATTTTTGGGAGTGAAGGATATGAACTTTGGAGTAAAAATAATTTTGCATGGATAAATGTTTTGGTTATTATGTTTTTATTTTTAGTAGCGTTATTTGTTTTTCAGAATATTATTTATGTTATTTTAATTAGTATTTTATGTAGTTTAGTTGCAATTTTTGCTCTTTTATGGAGGAAAGAAATGAAATGAAATCTAAAGCTAATATATCAGTTCAGACAATCTTTTTTATTTTAATGGTTATAGTGTTTATTGCAATATTATTTTTTGGTTTTCAAAAAATGTTTGAGTCACAAGAATTGCTTTCAGAGATTGAAAGAATAGAGATTTCTAAAAAACTACAAGATGCATTTGATTTATGTGATGATCCTTTAAATAGGGGTTCTTTAAAGACTGTTTATTTTTCCAATTCTAAATTTGATACTGTATGTGTTTTAGCTGATACGTTAGAGAGTGAATATGAAAATCCCTTTGGAGTAATTCATGATGTAGGTCATAATGTAGTTCTTCTTGAACTTAATATTGTTGGTAAACAAGTAATTGATGTTCCATCAAGTCCTTTAATTATACATAGTTTTGTTATTAATGCTGAGGTTGAAGATACTTATTGCAGTGCAAATGAGATTGAAATTATTTGTAAGTGATATTTACAGATTAAATTTTTAAATGAATAATATTTAGTAATATTTATGGAAAGAGATTTGATTAAAAATCAAGCAAAAGAAATTATGGATAATTTTATGGATTCTCTTAAGAATATTCAAGTTGAGGATGAGTTTGTTCTTTTTAGGACTAATTGTTTTAGAGAAGAGGGTGAAGGAGAGATAGTTGATGAAGATTTTAAGCAGAGGTTTTTATCAAATGCAAGAGAAGTTAGAGGTAATGCTATAATTGCCAATAAAGGTTTTTGGGTTGAATAAAATGGGAAAAATAAAAACTAAAATAGATCATGAAAAAATAAGGGAAAGAAATGTATTAATTATAAGTTTATTCATAGCAGTAATAATGATTTTTTCAATTGTTGGTTTTGCTTTGATGTCGGGTGGTCCTAGTGGTTCTTCATCTGGTTCAATGGATTTTCCGCTTCAGGCAGGTGCATTTAGAGATGATATTGGAAATACTTATTGGGGTGCAGTAAAGAATTCAGAACAATTTGTTTTTTATTCCGTTGATGGTTTTGATGAGAGACAAGATATTGGCCTACTTGCTCAGAGGATGAAGAATTATAATTTGATTGAGGTTTTTGTTGATTCAAATTTTACTGATTCTAATGCTCTTTATATGATTGAAAATAAAATTTCAAATGCTATTGATATAAATTTTGTAAGAGTAAATGATGGTAGTTGTGATATGGAAAATAAACTTATTGTGAGTAATAATGTGAGTTATGAGGATGGAAATTGCATGAAATTTATAGTTTCTAATGAGAACGCTTCAATTGAGGCTGACATGCTTGCATATCATATGTTAAAATAAATTTTTAAAGGATTATTTATTTATTTATTTCTTCTGCAGTAGTTTTAGCTCTTGACAAGTCTGAGGAATATATTATATCAAAGTTAATATCTTTTAACCTGTTAGCAATTTTTTGGGCTTGAATTATACCATTTGAGTTTAATGGAGTGTTAAGATGTCCTTGAATTATTTTATTTATGTTATGGTCAGTTTCACCATGCCTTACAATGTATAGTTTCATAATTTATAATTATTTGAAAACTTAATAAACTTAATTAAAGTTTAATATTTTATGTTTTATTTATTATTTCTAAATGAGAGACTAATCAAGTTTATAAATAATTATATGTTTCAAAGATAATGAAAGAAATTATCAAGAACAAATTGCTTTTATTGAGAAGTCCACAATTTTTTATAAGTGTTTATTATAAGATTTTTTTGTTGATAGTTATTAGTTTTTTATGGTATTATTATAAAACATTCATTGAGAAATATGAATTATTATACAATATTGTTTATTTGATTTTTTATTATTTTTTATTAAATGTAATTTTTAATTATGGAAAATTAGGTTTTATTTATTTATATATTAAGAAAAACAATTTACTTGCTGACCATAGTGATAATTTTACTGTAGGTATAGATAGATTATCATTTTTTTTAAATCATTTTATTTATTTTTTAATATTAATTGATCTTCTATTTATTGATATTCAGTTATTATTAACTTCTTTAAGTATATTTGCAGTAGCTTTTGTATTAATTTTCAAAGATTATATTTCTAATTTTCTTAATGGAATTAATTTGATGTTTTCAAAAGATTTTAGAATTAAAGATACTGTGAAAGTTGGTGATAATAAAGGGAATATTATTGACTTTACATTTCATAATGTTCATTTAAAAAATGAAAATGGTGATATTATATTTATTCCAAATACAACGTTTTTAACCAAAGAAATTATAAATTTTAGTAAGTCTTCATTAAAAAATATCAATATTGATGCTGTTATTCCTAGAAGTCAATTAAAAAATATGGAGTTGAAAAAAAAGCAATTAATTACAAATATTGTAAAAGTATTTAATGAGAATATACAAACAAAGGATAATGTATCTATTTTTATAAATAAATTAGAAAAAGAGACAGCAAATATTATTATAGAACTTTATTTGCCAAAATATTCTTCATTAGTTGAGAAAGAAATTAGGTCTTATATATTGACAGAAATATCTATCCTTTTTTCTATAGAGAAAAAAAAGAAAAAAGAAACATAGAAAATATTATTTCTTTATTGATTTGATTTTTTATTTGTATTTGTTTTTTTACTTGTTTTTTTAGATGTAGTAGATTTTTTTGTAGTTTTTTTTGATGAATTGTTTACTATTGCATTTGTGTCAACTTTGCCATTTGTAATTTTCATCATTGTTTTACATTTTGGATAATTATTGCATCCTAAGAAATCACCATAAAATCCTTTTCTTAGAATCATTTTTCCTTCTTTGCAATTTGGGCATACCATGTTTTCTTCATCATATTTTTTTTCACTACTTTCTTCATTTTGAGAATTTTTGTTATCAGGGTCGAAGATGCATACTTTTTGCATATTACCTTCAGTTTTTCCTGCCATTACAAATATTTTTTTATCATCTTCTTCATCTAATGAAAATGCTTTAATAATATTTGTTTGTGGTAAATTAAATATTGTTTTACAATTAGGATAATTATTGCAGCCAGCAAATTTTTTTTTTGTTTTTTGAGCTTGTCTAAGCATTAAATATCCATCATCGCAATTTGGGCATTTTGCAAGTTTTGCCATTTCTTTTCTTGCTATGTGAGATGCATCAGCTAGTCTTTTTCCAAGGTCTTCTTCATTATCTGAGATTTCTTTTAATATAATTTTTAATTTTTCTATGGCCTCAGAAAGGGTTTTTTCAGGTTGAAATTTATTTTCCCTGATTTTTTCCATTTCTTCTTCAAATTTTCTGGTTAATTTTTCATCAACTAAGTCTGGGACATCTGTTGATAGTATTTCATCCATTTTTAAGCCTAGTTCGGTAACTTTTATTGATTTGTCAGTAATGTATCCTCTTGATTTGAGATTTGATAGAATCTCGGCTCTTGTTGCTTTTGTTCCTAGGTTTCTTTTTTCAAGTTCTTTAATTATGGATGCATCTGTGTATCTTTTTGGAGGGAGAGTTTTTTTTTCTAATTTTTCAATTTTTTTATTTTCAACTTCATCTTTTATTTGTAATTTTGGTATTTCTACTTCTTCAAATTTTAAATATGGTTCGTATAATTCATGCCAGTTTTTTTCTACGGTTCTTGTTCCTTTTAGTATGAAAGTGTGTGTATTTACATCAATAAAAATTGTGTTTGTTTCTCTTATTGCATCTTTTCCAAATACTGCAAAGAATCTTTTTACAATTAAATCATATAATCTTTTTTCTTGGCCTTCAAGTTTTTTTGGAATTTCGCCTGTTGGATGAATTGCTGGGTGAGCTGGGTCTGTTTTGGAACCTTCATTTGGTTTTATAGATGGGTTTATTTTTTTAATTAATTCTACTTTTTCTCTGTAAATTGGCTGTTTTGCTAAATTATTTAATACCTTATCTAAATTTAGTTCTTTTGGTAGTTTTTGTGATGATGTTCTTGGATAAGAAGTAATTCCTTCTATATAGAGTTTTTGAGCTAGTTCTAGAGTTCTTTTTGGACTAAAACCTAGCATTGTTGATGCTTCCATTTGAAGTGATGTCAAATCAAAGGGAGTTGGGACTTTTTGTTTAAATTTTTTTGCTGTGATATCTTTAATACTACCATTTTTTCCAGTTGTTTCAGATACAACTTGCTGCGCCCAGTCTTTGTCAAATATTTTTGATTTATCTATTGTTTTTTGGCCTTCATTATCATCATCACTTTCATCTTCTAGTTGTTGTTTTCTTTCTTTAATTTTATCATCTGGGAGTTCGTATTGTGCTTTTATTTTTACACTTTTACAAACTCCATTTAGATATATTTCGCTAAATTCTTCTGGTTTGAATGCTGAGATTTTTCTTTCTCTTTCTGCAAGAAAATGTAGCGCTGGGGCTTGGACTCTTCCTGTTGATAAGACTTTAAATTGGTTTGTACCTTTTTTAATTGCTTGAGTGAAAGCTCTTGATAGATTGATACCATAATACCAATCAAGATGATGTCTTGTTTCACCTGCTTTTGCTTGGCCCCATTCTAGAGTTTTTTGTTTGTTTTCATATGCTTTTATCAAATCTTGTTTGGTAAGAGTTGAAAATTTCATTCTGTTAGCATCTTCTCTTTTTAAAGCATGTCTTACAATATTTAATCCAATTACTTCTCCTTCAATATCAAAGTCTGAGGCTATTGTTACTTCAGATGCAATTTTTCCAAGCATTTCTAGAGTTTTTATATAGTCTTTTGTGTATGCTGATGCTTTATTTACTTTATAGAGTGGTTTCCATTCTGTATCAAATATTGGGTATTCCCAACTTTCACCTCCTTTTTCACCTAAAATGTATAAATGGCCAACAGCACTTGCAACTCTTATTTGTTTTCCTTTATGGGTTAAACTGAAGAAGTTTACATTGTTTTCTCTTAATTTTTGTGGTGTTTTGTCAGCTAATGCTGCAGCAATTTTTGCAGCAGCTTGTGGTTTTTCAGAAATAATTAATTCAATAGTCATATAGTATTGACAAAAAGAATGATTTTATAAAGATTTGTAAAAGAAATTTTATTAGATGAAAAAAAATGTTTCTAAAATTATAAATTATTTGAAAAATTCTTATAATGAGGATATTCTAGTTTTGTGCGATTTTGATGATACGTTGACTAAAGCTGTAAATGATGATGGTAAAAAAGCATCCAGTTCATGTTCAGTTTTTTATAATAATCCTAGTTTCTTATCTTATGAGTATTGTTTAGAAACTAATGAGCTTTTTAATTATTATTATCATATAGAACAAGATCCTGATTTGAATAATCTTGAAAAAGAATGTTATATGAATGAATGGTGGGAGAAAGAATTTAATCTTTATAAAAAATATGGTTTAACAATTGATATTTTATTTGAAGTTGTTAATAATAAATTAATAGATATGAGAGAAAAAACAAATGAGTTTTTTAAAATACTTAATGACAATAATGTGCCTATTATTATATTTTCTGCAGGAAATTATAATTTAATTCATATGTTTTTGAAAAATATGCACGAAGATTTTAATAATATACATGTTATTTCAAATATTTTGGATTTTGATGATAAAGGATTTTATAAGGGAGTTAAGGGTGATATTATTACTTCTATGAATAAGAACTTTCATGAATTAGAAAGACTTCATATTTTTGATGAATTGAAATTAAAGAAAAATTGTATATTAATTGGCAATACAACATCAGATGTAAATATGGCTAAGGGTATGAAATATGAGAAGATACTTAAAATTGGGTTTTTGAATGAAAATAGAGATTCTGATAAATACAATAAGAAATTGAAAGAACATGAGAAGCATTTTGATTTAGTTTTTGATATAGCAGATGATTTTGAAAAAGTTAATATGATATTAAGAGATGTTTTTAATAATTAAGAATGTTTTTTTTGATTTGAAGGTTTATTGAAATTTATTTTTTTTAATTTAATAATTAATATATCGTTTCAAGATTACCCCATCCTTTAGGGTGGGGCTTAACTTTAAACGATGACTAAAAATCCGTCTCGAAGAATTGCGTAATACCCTATCATTTATGGTGGGGATAGCAATTCTTAGGATTTTTAATTTATTTATATATTAAAACATTTTTTTATAAATTAATTAATTTTTTAATTTATTTATGGAAAGAAATCAAGTAATTCTTGTAGATGAGAATGATAAACAAATTGGGGTATGTGACAAACTTGAAGCACATGAAAAAGCATTGTTGCATAGGGCATTTTCAATATTTTTGTTTAATGAAAAAAAAGAGATTTTGTTGCAGCAAAGAGCAATGAAGAAGTATCATTCTGCTGGACTTTGGACTAATACTGTTTGTTCGCATCCACAAGTAGGTGATGAATTGGAAGACTCTGCAAAAAAAAGATTAATTGAAGAGATGGGGATAGAAACAGAAATTTGGAAAATTTTTTCTTTTGTGTATAAATCAAATTATGATAATGGTTTGTCAGAACATGAGTATGACCATGTTTTTGTTGGAAAATATAATGATGTGCCAAACCCTAACCCTGATGAAGTTATGAATTATAAATGGATGCATGTTGATGATTTAATTGAACATATAAATTCAAATCCTCAAGATTACACTTCATGGTTTAAAATTATAATGCAAAATGATGAACTAATTTCAAATATTAAAGAAGAGGTTTCTAAGTTTTAGATTTTTTAATATAGTTGTTTGCATAAGTTTTTTTACTCTTTATTTATTTATTTTTTTATTTTTTTATTTTTTTTAATTATGGTACTTTATGTATATATTTTAAGTAGAAATATTATTTCTCCACTTACTACCCAAGTTTGACAGAAAATTAGAAATATAAGTTAGGTTTGAGAATTTTACTATG
>CAYLKB010000070.1:6280-9068 GCA_964384165.1 uncultured Methanosarcinales archaeon | reverse complement strand
TGTTGTCACTAAAAGTAGTTTTGAAAGTTGAATCTTAAGGTTCATCTACTGAAATAAAAGAAATATTTAAAAAATGGAAACAAGAAATAATAATATGACATTTGAAGTATTAAAAGGAACTCAGGACATAGAACCTAAAACCATGATTCAAATAAACAAAATTACTGATACAATAAGAAATAATTTTGAAAGTTATGGTTTTAGGCCATTTGACACACCACTAATTGAGTACTGGGAAACCCTAACTAATAAATATCAAGAAACAGATGAGATAGTAAACGAAATATTCAAACTCTCAGACAGAGGAGAAAGAAAATTAGGTTTAAGATACGACTTAACTGTTCCTCTTTGCAGATATATCTCAGAAAAGAAACAGCTAAAATTACCATTTAGAAGATATGCAATAGGAAAAGTTTACAGAGATGGACCTATAAAAAAAGGAAGACAAAGAGAATTTATGCAATGCGATGCTGATGTAATAGGAATAACTGGAGTTGAAATCGAAGCTGAACTCTTAAGCATGTTTTATAACACATACATTGAACTTAAAATCACTGCAATTATTGAAATTAACAATAACAAAATTCTAAGAGGGGCTCTTATTCAGCAAGGTTTCAAAGAAGAAGACCTTGCAAGTTTAATATTAAGCATTGATAAATTAAAGAAAATAGGAATTGATGGCGTTATTAGTGAAACAAACGAAAAAGGCTTTGATAAAACGAAAGTAGAAAATGCAATAAAAATTCTTTCTTCAAAATCATTAGAAGAAATTGAAAAACAATCAAAAAACGAACTTCTAATAGAAGGAATAAATGAATTAAAATATTTATCAGCTCTTCTAAAAGAATTAGAAGTAGAATATAGAATAAATTTCTCAATGTCAAGAGGTTTAAACATATATACTGGAAACATCTGGGAAAGCTATGACAAAAATAACACAATATCATCCTCTCTAGGTTCTGGTGGAAGATATGATAAAGCAATTGGAAACTTTATAGGCGATGATAAAGAATATCCTGCAGTTGGAGTAAGTTTTGGAGTAGTACCAATGATGGCAGTCCTTGAAAACAATCAAGAGCAAAAAGAGGGAGTAACCGAAATTCTCATAGTACCACTTGAAAAAGAACTAACAATAGAAGCATTAAAACTATCACAAAAAATCAGAAAAGAAGAAAAGAACACCGAAATCATTTACTCATACAAATTAAAAAAAGCATTTGATTATGCAGAATATATTGGAGCTGAAAAAATAGTAATATTAGGAAAAAAAGACCTTGAGAATAAACAATACACTATTAAGAACCTTAAAACTGGAAAAGAAGAGAAAAAATCTCTCTAATTTTTAATTAACTTTATATTTACTTCTATCTCATCTCTCCTCTCTCATCTCTCTATATTAATACAAAACCTTTATATAAAAGAACCTATTAATTATTAATATGAATTCACTAAACTCAGATTCCCTTCCAATACAGCCGACTGTTAATCTAGGTCTTGTAGGCCATGTTGACCATGGTAAAACAACATTGACTAAACTTTTATCAGGAAAATGGACTGACACTCACTCTGAAGAAAAAAAAAGAGGTATCACAATAAAACTTGGATACACTAATTTTACAATATTTGCAGATGAGAAATTATCTAATTTCTCCCTTAAAGCTCAAAACAATTTTAAACCTGTAAGAAAATACTCAATTGTTGATGCCCCAGGACACGAGAGTTTCATGGCAACAATGATATCAGGTGCTGCTGTTATGGACTGCGCCCTTTTGCTTGTGGCTGCTAATGAGAAATGCCCTCAACCTCAAACTATTGAACATCTAAAAACCCTAGAACTAACAGGCATAAATAAAATTATTGTAATTCAAAACAAAATTGACCTTGTAACAAGAGAAGAAGCTATTGAAAATTACAAGCAAATAAAAAATTTCCTTAAAGGTAGCATAGCACAAGATGCACCCATAATTCCACTTTCAGCTTTTCATGGAGCAAATGTAAATGAATTAATTAAATATATTTTCAATAACTTTGATGAACCAAAAAGAGATACAGGAAAAGACCCTCATATGTATATTGTAAGATCATTTGATATAAACAAACCTGGTGATAGTTATAAAAATTTAAAAGGTGGTGTGATTGGAGGTTCAATAAAAGAAGGTAACTTAAATGTTGGTGATAAAATAGAAATAAAACCTGGAATACCATTGCAAAAAGAAGGAAAAATAATCTATAAACCAATTAATGCTAAAGTAATGGCTATGATGTCTGATAAAGACATAATTGACCAAGCAATACCTGGAGGAAGTATTGCAATAATGACTCAGCTCGACCCTACAATTACAAAAACAGATTCCTTAGTAGGTCAAATTGCAGGAATTCAAGGAACTCTGCCAGAACCTATTACTGAAATAACATTTGACATAAAATTATTTGAAAAAGTAATTACATCTACAAATGAAATAGAAGTAAAACCAATCATACATTCAGAGCCATTAATGATGATAGTAAACTCGATGACAACTGTAGGAGTTGTTATAAAAGTAAATCCAAAACAAGCAACAGTGAAATTAAAAAGGCCGGTTATGGCATTTAACAACGACAGAGCTGTAATTTTTAGAAGATTCGACCAAAACAAATGGAGAATCATTGGATATGGGGAAGTTAGAGTATAAAATTTTAAGTCCAAATTCTATTAAAATTTATAAAAGAAAAAGTATTTGTATTAAATTGTGATAAATATGCATATTCAAAGTGAATATTTTGATAATGAAGCGTTAAATAAATTATA
>CAYLKB010000070.1:1997-6270 GCA_964384165.1 uncultured Methanosarcinales archaeon | reverse complement strand
ATGCATTTTTAAATAATTCAGGAATTAAATTAACAGATTTTATAAAAGGTAATTTTATTAAGAAAAATGAATTAAAATCGCCATTATTTATGATAATGGAATTTGAAAAGATATTAAAAAATAGTTCTTATTATAAAAATCCACTTTTTAATTTATCAATGAGTAATATGGTATTGTCTGGATTAATTTATTCATTATATAAAGAATTAAATTTAAGTTCTAAAATGATTTCTGATTTGTATTTGCATTCTTCTAATTATTTAATTGATACAATGCAATCAATAGGTTATAATCTTGAGGGTATAAGACAACTTCAATTTAATTTACTTGAAGCAATTCAACATAGAGAATATTTAAGACATATTACTACTACTCAATGTGGTGAAGATATCAATAAAATGGAATTATATCTTCTAAAGAGTGTAAGAAGACAATTATTAGAAATTAAAGATGTAGACAAATGTTATAATGTTTCCTTTCCAATAATACAATTTATTACTCCAAAAACATCTATTGAAGAAATATTACATCCTTGTATTAGAACAGAACTTATTCAAAATGATTTGCAAATAGAAGCTAGTACTAGAAAACCATTTTTAAATAATATAAAACAAGAAAGACAATAAACTTTTCTTGGATAAATTATAAGTCAAAAACTTTATATAATGACTCTTAGAAATCTATATTATGAAAGAATTCTTAGATAAAATCAATTTTCCATATTCTTCAGTAAGAAAAGGCCAAGACAAGTTCTTAAAAGATGTATATGAAACAATAGAACAAAAAAAGAATATATTAGTTTCAGCCCCTACTGGACTTGGAAAAACAATATCTGGGATTGCCCCTGCTCTTTATCATGCTAAAAAAAACAATTTAACAGTAGTATGTTTAACATCAAGGCAGACTCAGGCAAACCAAATAGTAAAGACTATTAAAGATATAAACTCAAAATCAAAATTAAAAATCAACTATACAGCATTTATTGGAAAAAGAAGCATGTGTTATCATGAAGAAAAAGACCTCTATCCTCCAACAGATTTTAATGATTTTTGCAGAAAAGTAAGAGAAACAGGAAAATGTAAATATTTCAAGAATGCAAAAAACACAGAATTTGAAGAACAGATAAATGCAATTATTCAGGAAAGCTCTGACTCATTTATGAGTGTGGAAGGGTTTGTTGAACTTGCAGGTTCTAATAATTTCTGTCCTTATGAACTTGCAGGAAATAAATCATTTCAAGCAGACTTAGTTATTTGTGACTTTAATTATGTATTCTCAGAAGGTATAAGAGAGAATTTTTTAGGGAAAATTGGAAGGCAAATTGAAGAGTGCATATTACTTGTTGATGAAGCACATAACCTGCCCGATAGAATAAGAAACTCTTATTCATATTCATTAAATACAGACACTTTAAAAAATGCTTTAAAAGAACTTCAAGATTTTATCAAGACTCACAAATATGACCATTATATTGATAATTTAAGACAAACTTTAGAAGAAATATATTTTGACAAGATGGGGGGAAAAAAAGAAGAATACAAACTTACAAGAAAAGATTTTTATGATTTGTACTTATCAAAATTTAGTTCTGGAACTGATATTGTAAAAATAATTGATGATTTAAACGAAGTTGCAGCACTTGTAAAAGAAGAAAGAGTAGTATCATTTGTTAAAAGAGTTGCAGACTTTATTGATATGTGGGATAGATTAAATGAAGAATTTTACTTAAGAAGCATAGAAAAAGATACTAAAAAAGACTCATCAACTTTAGGTCTAAGAATAAGATGCATAGACCCTGCCGAAATTTCATCAAAAATTATAAACAATACATATTCAAGCATATTAATGTCTGGGACTCTATCGCCAATTGAAATGTTCAGAGATGTCCTTGGTGTTGGAAATGCAAATCTTCTTGAAATTGAAAGCCCATTTTCAAAAGAAAGGTTAGCAACATACTTAATTGACGATGTTACTTCCAAATATTCAGCTAGAACTCCTGCAATGTACAAAAAAATTGCAGACCACATTGAAAGTTTATTACACTCAGCAGGAGAATCTAATGCAATTATATTTTTCCCAGGATATGATTTTATGGATAAAGTCCTTGCAAACATTAATATTATATCTCTTCAAAGAAAAATACTAAAAGAACAAAGATACATGACAAAAGACCAAAAAGAGAAATTCGTTGACGAGTTTAAAAACAACGGATTTGCATCAAGGCCGAAAGTTTTATTTGCAATAACATCAGGGTCATTCTCAGAAGGCCTAGATTTGCCAGACAAAGCACTTGAAATGGTCGCAATTGTAGGTTTACCACTTGGAGTCCCAGATTTATACACAGAAAATCTTATAAATTACTTTGACAGAAAATTCAAAAAGGGCCAGCTATATGGATATGTATATCCAGCTATTACAAAAATAGTCCAAGCAGCAGGCAGATGCATAAGAACAGAAACAGACAAAGGAGTAGTTGCATTTCTTGACAACAGATTTATATGGCCAGTTTACGCTCAGTGCTTTCCAAAAGACTGGAAACTAAAAAGAAACAAAGACTACAAAATAGAAATAAGTAACTTTTTTAATGAATAAAATATATAATTTTCAATAATAGATAATAAATAATAATTAATAATTAATTACTTTTTAACTCATTCTCATCAAATTCAAATAATTCCTCAATTGTTGCATCAAGTACTTTAGATATTAGAAATGCTAGTTTTAAAGATGGATTGTATTTACCTCTTTCCAAAAAGACAATGGTCTCTCTTCTAACATTTACCAAATCTGCAAGACCATTTTGAGTAAGATTTTTTTTTAATCTATACTCTTTAATTCTAGTTTTCATGATTAATCAACATCGCCTTTATTTTTAAAATATTGTTTTATAATAGCTGTGCTAAATATCATAAAAAAAAATATGATACCGATTGTCTGAGATACTGTTAATAATTTAGGATTAAAATAATCAATCCAAAATAGAGCATTAATAAGTATAAATGTATAAAACCATGAATAAGAAACAGCTCTTGAGCTAATTTTAATATCTCTTTCATCAGCTCTTATTCCTGCCCCATATTTATTCTTATTAATTACTGCAATAATTAATAAAATCGTACCTATATTTATTAATATAATACTAATCATTTTCTGAAGTTCTAAAAACATTTCAGCTATAATTCCTGAAAATACTAATAGTATACCTAGAGTAATCATTACTTTATATTCATTATTTTTAATCTTTTTTTTCATCATCAAATACCTCTTTTCTGATAATATATATTAGAAACTGATTTAACTATTACTCCCGCAAACAATGCTGCAACTAAAAACAAATCTACTTTAATTGATTCATTTAGTGCTGAACTTATTAGTTGATACAATATTCCAATAGTAATTATTATTACCATGGCCCAAGCAGTATTTCTTTCAGAAAGAGCTTCAATTCTCTCTTCCATTTCATCTTTATCAAGATTTGTCATAATATCAATAGACTCAAAAAAAACTAATAACAACCACACACATGTAACAACTATTCTTGTAAACTCATTCCAAATAGGAATAATATGAAATATAATTAAAGGTAATACTAAGAAACCAAGAAATACATATCCCTGCCATGTTTTAGGATGAAAACCCCATCCTCCATATTTTCTTCTCATAAACCATTTAGGATTTGCTATCATTTTTTCTCTACTTTAGTAACTGGTATAAAATATAAAAACCATAAAATCCATACTAGCCATGAAGCCCATATATAATCTCCATTAAGAATTCCTGGAATTGCAAAAAAAGCAAAAAATCCAAAAAATCCCAATTGCCAATTTTTTCTCATATATTTTTTTACCATTGTTAGATATATATAACATCCCCACATTTATAAAGTTAACTATTTCTAACACAACAAAAACTTATTATAATTAAAATTATTATAATTAAATATATAAAATATAAACTCAAAATTAAAATATGGTAAATAATGGTTTATTCAGTAAAGACTTTACATATGCAATAATTGGCGCTTCAAACAATGAAAATAAATATGGTCATAAAATATTTAGAACTTTAATTGAGAATGGATATAAAGCATACCCAATTAATCCAAAAGAAAAAGAAATACTAGAACATATTGCATATCCCTCACTTGCAAATCTGCCAATAATGCCAGATGTTGTAAATTTTGTAGTCCCTGTCAATATTACAAAAGAAGTACTAAAAGAAATGAAAGAATTGGGTATTAAGAAAGCATGGTTTCAACCAGGTTCATATGATA
>CAYLKB010000070.1:0-1987 GCA_964384165.1 uncultured Methanosarcinales archaeon | reverse complement strand
GATAATCAATGTGAGATATATTGCAGGAAAAACAAAATCAAATATGAAAATGAAAATTGTCTCATGCAAAAGATATTAGAAGAATAATTCAATATCTTAAAAATAATATATTAAATTTCATTTATATATATTCAATATGCACTTATTAATAATAAACACAAGGTTTATAAATAAAGGTTTATAAATAATTTATAAAGAATGGCAGATATGATAGTTGTTTATAGAATTATGCCCGAGGATGGCGAGGTTGAATACTCCGACTTGGAGAATGTATCAAAGGATATTGTTGAATCATATCATGAATCAGTAAAAGTCCTTGAAGTTGGCCCTCAGGATGTTGGTTTTGGTCTGCAGGCTGTAAAAATAAAATTTCAGATTGATGAAAACTGCGGTTCAGAAGATCTTGAAAATTTATTAAAAGAAAATGACATCGTAGGTGATGTTATAATTGAACTTATGGATAGATTATAAATAAAATGGTAGAAGCAAAAACAAAAATTGTAAATATTGTGGTCTCAACATCGCTTGAGCATAAAATCCCCCTAGAAAGGTTAATCATGGATTTGCCAAACACAGAATATAATCCAGAGCAATTCCCTGGACTTATCATGAAGATTAGAGAACCAAAAGCATCATTTTTAATATTCTCTTCAGGTAAAGTAGTTTGCACAGGAACTAAATCAATAGATGAGGCAGAATATGCACTTGAGAAACTAATTGAATACATGAAAAAAGTTGATATTGAAATCAAGGTAAAACCAAAAATCAGAGTTGAGAATGTAGTAGCATCCTCAGATATTGACATGAAACTAGATTTAAATGAAATTGCTATAAAACTAACTAATGTTGAATACGAGCCTGAACAATTTCCAGGACTTGTATTTAAAATTCATGATGAAACAGGTGCAACATTTTTAATATTCGGAAATGGAAAAATTGTATGTACAGGTACAAAATCAGACAAAGACGTTCATATTGCAATCAAAAACTTACTTGAAGTTTTAAAAAGATACAATGTTAAATCATACAAATAAATCTATTTTTTTATTAACTATTAATTAAATTAATAAGTTTTAATAATTAAAATTTAATTAAATATTATTTATACTTTTTTACACCAAACTTTTAAATATTCTAAGACAATTTATATTAATATGAGAGATTTACTATCATCAAATGTTTTTGAGTCTGAAGAAAAAACAATTCTATGTGCATCATGTCTTGAATACTTTGACAAAGAAGCTTGGAAAAAAGTACTTGAATTAAATGGCAAAATATTCAAAATATGCCTTGAAACTCATCACATGAATATGGCTGCACATAAAATAGCATCAATGATAGAAACTGGCAATATAAAAGAATTAATATTTATTTCAATAGACAAATCACCTCATTGCATTCAATTACAATACATAAGAAAAGAACTTGAAAAGCAAATGAAAGGATTTGATTTACAATACAAAAGTTTTGTTGTATCAAAAGGTGAATTAATTGAGATAGGACTTGACACAATATCTCTTTCAAAGAATTTAGCAGAACTTTCTAATATAAAAAATAAGTTAAAAAATACTGGATAATTTAATTATTATTTCTGTCATATTTTCTTTTAATATTTTGATAAAATGTATTTGCAAGATTTCTTTAATTTAATATTTCATCATTATTAGAATCATTAGTACCACTATTAATCTATTTAATATAAAATCTAAATTTTTTCTTTTATGAAAAGCCAATAAGAAGCTTTCTTTATTCTATTTAAGTCCAAATCAGTTTCAACACCAAGATATTCACGCAAATCATCATTAGAAATTGTATCAATATTTGTAAATTTTAAATAAAAATTATACAAATAAAGTTTACATTCAAATTTAGAAATTATATATTGGTTCATAGTAAGATATCCTCTGCATTTATGATTAGTATTATATATTTTAGTTATATCGTTTCAAGATTACCCCATTCTTTGGGGTGGGGGTTAACTTTAAAC
>CAYLKB010000069.1:0-9108 GCA_964384165.1 uncultured Methanosarcinales archaeon | reverse complement strand
ACGATGACTAAAAATCCGTCTCGAAGAATTGCGTAATACTCCATCATTTATGGTGTGGATAGCAATTCTTAGGATTTTTAATTTATTAATTCTTTAATTATTAAAATACACAAATAATTCTAAGTTAGAAATACAAAACTATAATTAAATTGCCTACTTCATAATTTATCATAAAATATTTAAACATTTAATAAAAGATTAAAATATGCACGAAAATATTATTGAAGTAAATAATCTTAAAAAAGTTTTCAAAATACCCAAAAAATCTAAAGAATTATCATGGATGAAAAAAAAATTCTCATGGGTATACAGGGAATGGGAAGACAAAGTTGCTGTTGAGAATATAAACCTTCAAGTAAAAAAAGGTGAGATATTAGGATATTTAGGGCCAAACGGGGCTGGAAAATCAACAACAATTAAAATGCTAACTGGAATACTTCATCCAACCTCGGGCGAAATTAAAGTTTTTAACAATTTAAATCCAGTAAAAGACAGAAAAGAATATACGCAGCATATAGGAGTTGTATTCGGACAAAGAAGCATTTTAGCATATGATATTCCAGTAAAAGACTCATTTAGACTTTTCAAGGCTATATATGGACTTAGCGAAGATTTCTATCAGACAAGAGTAAAATACCTTGTTGAAATGCTTGAGATAGAACCATTCTTTGAGACGCCATACAGAATGCTCTCTCTTGGTGAGAAAATGAGATGTGAGCTTGCTGCAAGTTTTCTGCACAAACCAAAAATTGTTTTTTTAGACGAACCAACTATTGGCCTTGATGCATCGGCAAAAATCTCAATTAGAAACTTCTTAAAAAAAATCAATGCAGAAGAAAATGTAACAATAATTATTACAACTCATGACATGGATGATATAGAAGAACTTTGCAAAAGAATAATATTAATTGATAAAGGAACACTTGCATATGAAGGTTCATTAAAAGAATTCAAGGAGAAATACAGCGACTGGAAAACTGTTGAAGTTTATTATAAACAAATTACAGACCATCATAAATTCAATGAATTAATAGCAAATCTTGATATAGAAGATAAAATAAAAAATTATATAACAATAAGAATTCCAGCAAATGAAAAACTTGGAACTTATCTTAAAAAAATTGTAGACTCTCTTGATGTAATAGATTTATCAATATCAGAGCCAAAAATGGAAAATATTGTTGCTAATATATATGATAAGAGAAAAGAGGAAAGAAAAAAGAATGAGTAATTTTGAATTAATTAAATTATCAGAGATAAGAGATTATAATGACAATGAATTTATGTATTTTATTACCTTATGATATCGTTTAATTTTATCGCACATAATGAATTTATTGATTACATGAATTTGTTACTATATTCAGACAAAGAATCAATTTTCTACACTAAAAATAGGCAGCTATTAGAATCAAAAAAAATTCCAGAACTTATTCCATTATTTTTAAGCAATAACTATGATGTTATATTTTTAAAAAAAGATGGAAAATACATAGGGAGCTGTTCATTTCAGATTAAATCAGAGATTAATGAAATTCATGTATTTTCAGTATATATAATTGAGAATGAAAGAGGAAGGGGACATACAGAACAATTATTTTCAGCATACTTGATTGATTATGCAAATAAAATAAATATAAAGAAAATAATTGTAGGTAAACTTCATGAGAAATTAACTGAAGAAAACAAAAAAATACTTGGCATACTCTCGAATATGAAAAGAAGATTTAAAGGAAATATCAGAATAGAACAAAACATAATATACATTGAATAGTAAAATGACAAACGAGTACTCAAACAAATATCTTGAATATTTCAAAATTGGTTTTAAAAAATCAATAGAATATAAATCATACATTATTGGTGTATTAACAACACCTCTTTTCATGGGAGTATTCTTTTATTTTATCTGGTCTTATATTTATGCTGTAAAAGGAGGAGGAGACCCTAATTACATGATAGGAGGATTCACCTTTAATGAAATGCTTGTATATTTGATAATTGGTTTATTAATTAATGCTTCAAGAAACAGCGTTGTATCAGAGAGAATATCAGAAGTTATAAAAACGGGAGAAATTGCCATATATTTATGTAGGCCTGTTAATTTTGTAAAATCAATAATAGCAGACTCTATAGGTTCAAAAGTAATCAACTTATTTACATTTTTGATATTAATGATTGCAATGACTAAATTATTTAGCCTGCCAATCCCAGAACCTACAATTTTTGCAATATTTTTAGTATATGCAGTTCTTATGATATTATTCGATATTATACTATATGTTATTATAGGTGGCCTTGCTTTCTGGTTTATAGAAATATGGGGAATTAGAGCATCTATAGAACAGATTATATGGATATTATCAGGAAGAACTCTTCCTCTTAGCTTATTTCCAGTCTGGATGCAAAGTGCTCTAGCTTTCACACCTTTTTTATATTTAGAATATACTTTTGCCAGATTATACCTTGGAAAAATTCCTATTAGTGAAGCATTTATGGCTTTAGGAATATTTGCATTATGGATAATCTTATTAAGTATATTAATGATTTGGATTTTCAGAAAAGGTTTTAGAAAACTTGAAAGCTTTGGTGGATAAATGAAATTATTAATATTAAATTATTTTTTATCAAATCTTAAAATAACATGGCTAAGATTGATAGAATTTAAAATGAATTTGTATGGTGCTATTATTGAACAGATTTTCTATTACATTGGCTATTTTATTTTCTTTCTTGTAATATTTAACAACTTCTCAGATGTAATAAACTGGACATTAGGAGATTTTCTACTATTTATGATTATTATTGATATTATTCATGTAACGCAAGGTATATTTGAATGGAAAATGAGTATTAAAGACTCTATTATTAAAGGTTACATTAATTTATATCTTAGTAAACCAGTAAACATATTTGCAGGATACACACTATCAAATTTATCAACTGCTTCATATTTCTTTTTAATCTCAAACATTATATTACTTCCAATAGTAATAATATATTATAATATAGAATTGTTCAACATTGCATTAAGCTTTTTCATATTCATAATTATAACACTTCTGACATTAATTACTGGTTTCTTCATTAATAGCATAAATTTTGTAAGCTTTGGTCTAAGCGATGTCATAAACAACATAGAACACATAGGAACAGCACAAGTTGCAAAAAGTTTTCCATATCAATTTTTTAAAGAATCAGCAATTAAATATTTCATGTTTGCATTCCCATTATTTTTTATTGGTTCCCTTTTAATTCCAATTATTAGAAATTATCCAATATTAAATATTGAAATACAAATCTCAATTCTAGTTACAATGATTATAACATTATCAATACTCACATATATCAACTGGCATTTAGGCCTTAAAAGATATTCAGCATATGGATAAAAATGGATTATATTAAAAGAAATATTAAAAGCTCATTTGAAATGATAAAACTTAGAATATTTTCATTAAAAGAATACAAAACAACATTTTACATGTCTCTATGTTTGCAAGTTTTCTTTGCAATTGCAATGCTTACATTCTACTCTGTGTTTTATATAAACTTCATTGATGATATATCCTGGACATTATCAGAATACTTGATATTTATTGGAATAACAAATGTATCTCATCTAATGCTTGGTTTTGTTTTTTGGAAAAAAAGACTTTTCAATATAATTACAAGTGGAGAATTAAATATTTATCTTACAAAACCACTTAACCCTTTCATATATTTTTATTCATTTACTTTCTCAACAATGGTATTGATATTTTTTATAGGAGACTCTCTATTTTTAGCATTTATTATTTATTATATTAAAAATGACATTACTAACATTATCTCTTCTTTATTTATATTTATGTTAATTTTAATTGAAACTCTAATTTTAGCAATGTTTATAGACTCACTTGAATTTGTAAAAAAGAACATATCATCCTTTTTATTTCCAATATTTGACAAAACATCCCAAATAACAAGAAATTACCCTGGAGTAATTTTCTCAGATTTCTCATTTGCTTTTCTATTATATATAATGCATGGTTTCTTTACAAGTTTAATATTAGTCCCAGTAATAACAGGAAGTAGTATAACAAATTATATATATGAAATATTTTTATTATTATTAATTATAACAATTTTAGGTGTAGGGACATGGCTTAATTGGCACTACGGCCTAAAAAGATATGAGGCATATGGATAAATATTTGGAAAAAAAATGAAAACATCAGAATATATAAAAAGGCATATCAATTATTTCTCAATTAAAACTAGAATAAGTATGCAGACAAATAAAGAATACAAAGCTGATTTTTATTCAATGATGGCATTTGATATATTTCACATGGTAACTATGATGATTTTCTTTTCAGTTATAATGACTCTTACAAGTGATTTTCTTAATTGGAATTTAACAGATTTTTTTCTTTTTTTCATGTTTAATCTTTTAATGTGGAAAATACTATGGATTCACAACTTGAGAGGATTTGAAAAAAATTTACTAAAAGGTGAATTAAATACATCAATTCTAAGACCTCTAAATATATACTATCAAGAATCATCAAGGCATATAAATTATCAGAATATGATATCAGGATTTATAATGCTCCTAATAATAATATATGTAACAATTGTTAATAATTATTCAAATCCTGTATCAGGAATACTATTCTTTTTTTTTGGATGTATTTATTTTATGGTATTTTTTAATTTCTTCAAATCATTTTGTTTCTTTATGAAAAGCAACGACTTTGAAACAATAATCTTTAAAACAAATTCAGTAGTAAGACAATTTACACCAAAAGCATTTTCCAATTTATCAACTAGTTCAATATTTTATTCCATGCCAGCTACAGTTAGTTCATACTTTGCAATAGAAATACTTAAAGGAAATTATAATGAATTATTTTTTTATATGCCAACAATAACAATAATTTTAATTGCTATGCTACTATCAATATACATTATGTGGTTTATAGGATTAAAGAAATACGAAGCTTTTGGATAAATAAATGGATAATCAAATAAAAATACTAAGAAGTGAATTTGCTTATTTAAAAGAAAATATAATAATAACATGGAAAACTCTTATTGAATTCAAATATAATTTAGCTTTCTCAATAATTGAACATACAATTTATATCTTAACACATATATTTTTATTTTTTCTATTAATAAATAACTTTGGGGATATTATAGGTTGGAATATGCATGATTTTTTTATATTCTTCATTATGACTGAAATAACTTATATTATTGCAGGTTTATTTATATGGAAAGACACTCTTAATTTATATATAGTAAGAGGCGATTTGAATACATTTTTATTTAGGCCTCAAAACCCATATATTGCATTTTTTTATTCATCATTAAACAATTATGCCTTTCTTTTATTAATAATTGATTCAATCTATTATACAACTGCTATATTATTATTAAATATAGAATTATACAATCTACTATTATCCTCACTAGTGTTCATTTTAATAACAATTTTATATATTGTCAATATCGAAATGATAAGAAGTTTCGATTTTCTTGCAAAAAATATTGTAGATACTGCACTCTGGAGTCCATTTATTGGTGTAAATGAACTTCTTAAAAAATTTCCATATGATTTTTTTCAAACAAGTTTTTTTAAATATGTAATTTTAATAATTCCTAATGTTCTTGTAGCATCACTACTTCTACCACTATTACGGGGCCATGATATTTTTAATCCAATATTGCAAATAATTATTTTATTATCATTAATATTTTCATATACAATAATAATAAAATTAAACTGGAGATATGGTTTAAAAAGATATGAAGCTTTTGGATAGATAGTAAATTTTCAATTATTATTAATAATAATAAAATAATTATATTTATTAATTATTTATATATTCAGTAATTTTCATAGTATATTCCTTATATAATGTTAATAAAAACCTCGCTGACTTTAACATTACTTCCTTATCAATATTTAGATAATCATGTGCAAGTCTATTTCTAAAACCTGAAGTTGAAGCAATCTTTTTAATAAAATTATCATCAAAAATATTAAAATGCTTAAGAAGAATAAAACTATTATAATAACTATCACTAATCAAGTTTTTAGAAGATAATATCTCATTATTAATACTTATAGCAGATTCAATTATTTCTTCTGACCATCTCTCAATTGCTCCTGTAACTGTATTCTTATCTCTAATATTAGCTATCTTTTCATATTTATCAAGGTCATATTTTAAATCTTCTAATTTCTCAATAATAAATGTTATTCTTTTTTGTATTATTTCTTTATCCATTTTATATCAAATATTCTCTATTCTATTTTTAATTCTAACCAAATTATCATTAGAAAATCTTTTATAATCAATATAATCAATATAAGCCCTTCCTTTCAAATCTGAAAATAAATTTTTCTTTGACTCAAACAAAGGTATTCCTGCAAAAAAGATTTCATATCTAAGTTTAGCACTATAATTATTAGCAATATTAATAAGGTCAACATTTTCATTTTCTAATAAGTCAATAATATCATTAAACAAACTTATTTCATCATTTGAAGAAAAATTTGATTTTGGAATAAAAGCAAAATCATAATCACTTTTTTGAGTATAAGTGCCTTTTGCTCTAGAACCAAATAAAATAAAAATGTATAATTCATATTTCTTGCAAATTAATTTTATATTATTAAGAAATTTCTTATTTTTGATTATATTCATATTATTAATAAAAACTTTAAATTTATAAGTTTAATCATTATCACACTTTAGAATAATTCACTCCCTTTATCCAAACAAAAAAAATATAAAACAAAAATACTCAAAAATTACATGAATATAACAAAACAACTAATTGATATGCAGTGGCCTCAGCAGTATAAGGAAAAACTAATTGTTGGAAATCTTGAAAGTAATATTGGAATAGCTACTCTTTGGTCTGTAAAAGAGATGATAGCAGACAAACTTGATAAAGAATCATTTGCAGTTATAGGCCAGTTTTATGATAAGAAAAATGCAATTGAACCATTTATAAGAAACTGTCTTGCTAATCCAAATATTAGATATATTATAGTTGTAGGGAATGACAAAGGCCTTAGCAAAGAAGTCATTCTCAATTTTTTCAAATTTGGAATTGATGAAAATCATAAAATAATTAACACAGACACAAAGATTAGTAAAACTATTCCAAAAGAAGAGCTTGAGAAATTAAAGAATAATGTTTCAATTATAGATTTAACAGACAAAATTCAAAGACATAACAACTTTGATGAAATTAAAGAAATAATTAACAACCAACTGCTAAATCTTAAATCACTTGGCCCATATGACGAACCAAAATTATTTGAAATAAAAACAGAAAAACCAAGTAGGCTTCCATCACATATCTCAGGACTCAATGTCAGAGGTAATAAAGTCTCTGAAGTTTGGCTTAAAGTATTAGAACAAATTGACAAATATGCAAAAGTCTCAAAAATTAAAACAAATGAGTCTGTAAAAATAAAAGAACTTCTCAATTTTACAGCAGTTATTGAAGATGAAGACCCTAGTGACCCTATTATTCCTGAATATTTTAGATTTGACAAAGAATATATTTTTAATTATTATGAAGAGATGTGCACACCTAAAATTCCATCAGGCGTTATATACACATACGGATCTATTTTAAGGTCTTGGAAAAACTATAGAAATAATGAAAGATTTGACCAGATTCAGGCAATTATAGATTATTTAAACAAAGATATCTTTAGAAAATCTGCTCTTGCAACAACATGGACTGTAGAAGATGCCTTAACAAATAGGCATACAAACAAAGACAAAAATAATCCTTGCCTTGTAAATGTCCAAGTTCTATATCAAGACAATAAATTATACCTTACTGCATACTTTAGAAGCCATGATATGTTCAGAGGCTGGCCTGTTAATGCATTTGGTTTAAGAAATATGCAGAAAATAATAGCAAATGGACTTGGAGTAGAAATGGGTTCTCTTACAATGATTTCAGCAAGTGCTCATATTTATGAAGAAAACTGGCAGGAAACAAAAGAAATACTTAACCAATATCACAAAAATACAAATTGCTTTTACGACAAAAGAGGATGCTAACAATTAAATTTAAAGACAAATAAATTAAAGCAAAACATTTTAACACAAAAAGTGAACTTTTAAATATTTATAAGGTAAAAATGCAAGAATATTAACTAACTTAATATAATAATATTATTTAATATAAAAATAAGATATGTCCAGAAATTCTTTTTTATAATGGTGCCATTTCGAGCTAATATAGTTATATTCTCTAAAAGACTCCCAACAATTCATTTTATGAATTCTAGGTTGCAGTGAGATTTCATTTACACTGCACATCTTCGCATCTGAACATCCCCTGGGTCTTTATATTATGAATATATATAGGCTCTCATAAATTTGACACCATATCTAATTTCTGGACTAAGCCTAAAAATAAAAGAATTTAAAATATTTAATATATTATTTACTTCATGAAATCAAGAAATGAATTAGTAAATTATACAAATTTATCTGAAATGAAAAAATTAATTTCCAATAATACTTCAATTTATGAAATGTTAAATAAAAATAGTATAAATCCTCTTCAAGATGAATTAAATATAGTATTTCCATTCTATAAAAATTCATTCCAAACCAGACTTAATTTAATATTTCCACCAAATCCTAAGTCTAATAGAAATTTAGATTCATTATATAACATAGGATTAATTTTAAATAAATTAAATATGATAACTTCTGGAGAGAATTCTAGAAAACTTAGATTGGAGAATAAACTCAAGAGAATAAATGATATAGATGATGGAAGAATATACCCACTAAGTATTATTTATAAATTCAATCAAAGGTATGATTATCTAAGATTTTTAGCAGGCGAGCTTCCTTTTTCAAGTTTTGGTATAGATTATTATGATATAGCTAATACAATTTCAGAAGACAATATAACAAAGAACATAAGTACAATGTTTACACTAACTCTCTCATCATCATTATTGTTAAGCTCAAATGTGGATATGGATATTAATATGGGCATGAATATTCTTGGTATGATGATATTATTATCTGGAATAGAAAGCAAGAATACAACAATTTGCGGCCTTTG
>CAYLKB010000068.1:0-9121 GCA_964384165.1 uncultured Methanosarcinales archaeon | reverse complement strand
AACTTAATTTTTTATAAAAAAATTTTATTTTGAAACAAAAAGGTTCATCTACTGAATGATTAGAAACATATATAAATGAAATCTGATTATTTAAAGTATATAAGAGGTTATAAAATGTCAGATATAAAATTAACACATGCTGGAGGTTTAAAGCAGGGAAGTTATGTTCTTATTGATGGTAATCCTTCAATAGTTAAGGACACACAGACTTCAAGGCCGGGAAAACATGGACATGCAAAAGTCAGAATTAAGGCTGTTGATATGATTACTGGAACAACTAGAGAAATTGTAAAACCTGGTCATGATAATGTTGAAGTGCCAATTATTTACAAAAAAAATGGTCAAATATTATCAATTACAGGAGATGATATCGAGATTATGGATATGGAAACTTTTGAGAATTTATTGGCAGATGTGAAACTTGCTGATGAGTCTATAAGAGATAAACTAGAGGCAGGCAATACAGTATTGTTTTGGCATGTTATGGGTAAAATTTTAATTAAACAAATTGTGGAGCAGGGATAAAATGGGTGTTTTTAAAGAAGCAGAAGCTAGAATGTTTAAGAATGTTTATGTTTGCAAACAATGCGAATCTAAAACAAGAACTTCAATTAGCAAAGTATTAAATGGAAAAGCAGTTTGTAGAGCTTGTAAAAGTAAAAAGCTTAGACCTGTCAGGATGAGGTCAAAGAAATAATATTTATAATCAAAAAGTTTATAAATAAGGTATCCCGATAATATATATATAAAAAATGGCAGGTTTTTTCAAATTCAATAAAAATACAAAGGAAGAATATGTAGAAGACGAATCAGATGATTATTTGTCTATCAATGAGATTGATACTAAAACTCACACTAATGAAAACTTACTAGAGGTAAAAGTGTTTGTTCTTGACAATTATGAGAATATAAAAGATATTCTAGATATTATCAGGGGTGAGAAAACTATGTGTCTTGTGGACATTCATCTTCTCAGAAACAAAGACCCAGATGAACTTAGAAGGTCAGTTGATAAATTGAAGAAGACAGTTGAGGCAGTAGGTGGTGAATTAGTTGGTTTCCATGAAAACTGGATTTTAGCTGCTCCAAAAAACGTACATATTCACAAAGGTAGACATTAATTAATTTTTATATTTTATTTTTTTCTTATATTATTGGGTATTCGAGAAAAGTTTATAAATTCAGATTTTTTAAATTGTATAGATGACTTTAAAGATACCTGATGAAGATTTAAATAATTTTTACAGCAGACTATATAATGAGAATTATATTAAATTGCTTTTTTCTATGATATTATCATTATCATTTTATATATATGTTTGGATTTATAGGAGAAATAAAGCTTTTATAGAAGTAGATAGTATGGCTCCTGATGCTGATAGGGGTATTGCTGTTTTGGTTATATTGCCAGCGATATGGTTTTTGATTATGTATTTTTTAAAAAAATATTTTGCTGGAGTTCCTGAAGATTTTTTACTTCAGGTTTATTGGATAAGAAATTTGGCAGATATGAATATTCATAATGTTGTTATTGGCAGTATAGAAACTTTGATGTGGTTATTTATTGTATTTTTAATTATAAAATATTTATATGACTTTTCATATTCATTTGCCAGAGTAACAAAGAGTAATGGTTTTTTGTGGTATTTGCTTCTTTTGCCTCAACCTTTTGGATTTATATTTTTAGTATTTGGAACTTATTCTCTTTGGTTTTTTGTATTTTTTACAATTGGTACTGTAATGCTTATGGAGGCAAGAATGATTTGGATAAGTAGAAAAGTTTATCAAGAATATCAAAGAAAAATGTATTTTAGAACTTCAAATAGTAGTGGTTCTAATGATAATTTTGGTTAATTATGAGTTGTGATTTATTTGTATCTAATTCCCACACTTTGTAATTATTTTTAAATTTATATTTATCACTTGTAATGCTGATATAAAATGAGTAGGGCAACGGGAATTGATTTAGAAAAATATGCACAAATATTTGCCATTCCACTTAATGGTGGGTTAAATTATAATCTTAGAGTTACTATGCTTTCAGGTGAAACTGAGTCTGGCTTAGTTAAATTTGATTTTGGGGATAATGAACCTAAAGGTTTGTTTAAATTATTGCAGGAGAAACAAGGTGACCCTTGGTTTGCAGTTAAACCAACTAATCCACAATATGACACTTTGAAACTAGAAGTTGAAGAGTTGTATGCTTTTTTAGTTGATAATAGGAAAAATCTTGGTTATAATAAATATTCAATAAAAGAGGAATGAAATTTAAGTTAATTATTTATTAAAATTTGATTTATGATGAGTGATATAAATTATAGGGGATTAGAAAAATTTTTTGAAGATAAAAATTTAAAAGTGAATTTAATGTTTGGTGATAATCCTCAAAAATATGATTATGTTCAAGTTCAAGGAACTGATTTCTTTTTAAATTTTAATGCTGGTTTTTATAAAAATAGATTTCCTTCCATTGTAATAGGAAGAATTATTTCTTATAAAGAAGGAAAAGGTTTAGCTAGTCAAGTTTTAAATGTATTAAAAGAATATTCTATAAGTAATAATATTTGTGTAATAGTAGCAAATAAAACTGAGTCTATTCCATTTTGGGTGAAAAATGGTTTTCAACAAGATTCTGAGAGCTTTGATTATGTTTATTTTTTAAAATAAAGTTTTTAGTTTAGATTTTATTTAATTTAATTAATTATTTTAAATTTAAATTTCATCAAATGTTATTTTATTATTAATTAATTTTAATATAGTTTCGCTAATATTGTTAATTGCAATTCTTTTTTGTTTTGTTGTATTTCTGTCTCTTATTGTTACTGTGTTTTTTTCTGGGCCTTCTTCAATTGTTTCAAAGTCTATAGTTATACAATATGATGTACCTATTTCATCAGCTCTTGCGTATCGTCTTCCAACTGAGCCTGATTTGTCAAAGGTTGCTGTTATAGAGTTTTCTTTAAGTTCTTTGCAGATTTGCTGAGCAAGTTCAGGTAGTTCTGCTTTGTTTACAAGTGGGAATACGCTTACAGAGATTGGAGAAAACTTTGTTGGAATAAATAATACTGAATTGCCTCTTTCATTTATTAATTCAAGATTTTGGTCAATTAGAGAATATATATTTCTACCAAGTCCAAAGCTTAGCTCTAAAACATGAGGTATTATTTTATCGCCATTAGATTCATCTACAACTTCCATTTTCACTTTTGATATATTTTGATGTCCTTTTAAATCATGGTCTGTTCTGTAATGAATTCCCCCTACTTCCACCCAGCTATTAGTAGAGTTCATTTTAATTTCAATATCGAAATGATATTTATTGTAAAATGCTTTTTCTTCATCATTTAATTGATATAATCTGAAATTATCTTCGGGTGTTTTAAGTATGTTTAGAAAGAACTTTTGAACAATAGCCATGTGGTATACATAGAATTTTGGTAAGCCTTTTTTTAGCAATTCTTCTGCTTTAATATATTCGGGCTCTGAGTCTCTTTTATTGCAAAATAAAACTCTTAAATTATAATCTTTTATTTCATTAAAGTTTTCGTGTTCATCTATTTTGTTTGGATTAAAAAAGATTTGAAGTTCTGCTTGTTCTAATTCTCTAGTTCTTAATAACATGTTTCGTGGAGCAATTTCATTTCTAAAAACTCTTCCTATTAATGCAAGGCCTAGGGGTAGTTTTTTTCTTTGTAGTTCGAATTGATTTTTAAAATTTACATAAGGACTTTGGGCAGTTTCTGGTCTTAAATATGCTTTTGTTGCTTTTTTTGGTCCCATGTCAACTGGGAACATCATGTTCAGGTTTTCTATTTTGACTTTTGAATAGTCTATATCTCCGAGAAGTTTGTTTATAGTTATTTTTTCAAGCATTTGCTCGTTTGTTAACTCTTCTGCTCTTATGTTAAGTTTGTCTTCAATTATGTGGTCTGCTCTGTATGTTTCATCTGAGCCTTCAATTGAAATTATTGGGTCGTAAAAGTTTTCAAGGTGGCCTGATGCTTTAAATACTCCTTCGTGCATGATGAGTCCTGTGTCAATTTCTACAAAATTGTCGTTTAAGTTTAGAAAATATTTTTTCCATTCATTTTCAAATTTTCTTTTTAGCATTGTTCCAATGTGGCCGTAGTCATAAACTCCTGAGAGGCCCCCATATATTTCAGATGAGGGATAAATGAAACCTTTTTTTTTGCAAAAAGTAGCCAATTCTTCAACACTAAATTTGTTATTTTGGTTTATATTATTATTCATAGAATAAGTTTGTAATTATTTTTTTATAAATATTGTCTGAGTTTGTAGATTAATTGTCTGAGTTTGTTGATTATTAACTTTACAATAATTATAAATATATTTATTGTTTGAGGAATATAATTTTATTAAATATGGATTTAAACAATATTGCGAAAAACCTTAAAGAAGGAGATAGTGCGGCAGGCCTAAAAGAAGATAGGAATATTTTATGGTTTGATGAACTTGGGATAGAAGATATTCCTTATGTTGGAGGAAAAAATGCATCACTAGGTGAAATGTATGTTTCTTTAACAAAATTAGGAGTTAAAATACCTTTTGGATTTGCAGTTACAGCTCATGCTTACAATACATTTGTTGAAGAGAGCGGGTTAAAGCAGAGAATTAGAGATTTACTTGAAGGATTAGATACTTCTAATTTACATAATTTACAAGAGAGAGGAAGAAAAGTTAGGGCTGCAATTATGGATGCAGAATTTCCTGAAATGCTTAAAATTCAGATTATCAGGTCATATAAAAAACTTGAAGATTTATATGGTAAAAATGTAGATGTTGCTGTTAGAAGTTCGGCAACAGCTGAGGATTTGCCAGATGCATCATTTGCAGGACAACAAGAAACTTATTTAAATGTTCATTCAGAACAGCAGTTACTTCATTCATGCAAACAATGTTTTGCTTCTCTTTTTACTGATAGGGCTATTTCATACAGAGTTGATAAGAATTTTTCACATTTTGATATAGCACTTTCTATTGGAGTTCAAAAAATGGTGAGGTCAGATCTTGCATGTTCTGGTGTTATGTTTTCCATTGATACTGAGAGTGGATTTGATAAAGTTGCATTTATTACAGGAGCATATGGTCTTGGTGAGAATGTAGTTCAGGGAGCAGTAAATCCGGATGAGTATATTGTTTTTAAACCTACTCTTGAGGAAGGATATTCGCCTATTATTTCAAAGAAAGTTGGTGAAAAGCATATGAAAATGATATATGCTCAAGCTGGGAATAAATTGACAAAAAATATTCCAGTTCCAAAAGAGATGCAAGAAAGATTTGTACTTGAAGAAGAGGAAGTGTTAACACTTGCAAGATGGGCAATTATTATTGAAGATCATTATTCTGCAAAGAAAGGCCATTATCAACCTATGGATATGGAATGGGCAAAAGATGGGAAAACTGGAGAGTTATTTATTGTTCAGGCAAGACCTGAAACTGTTCAATCAAGAGTAGATAGAAGAAAGATTACAACTTATTCTATGGTAGAGTCTGGAAAGATTTTATGTAAAGGTGTAAGTGTTGGAAATAAAATTGGACATGGTGAAGTTAAAGTTATTATGGATATACATGATGCAAGTCATTTTAAGCAAGGTGATATATTAGTTACTGATATGACAGACCCTGATTGGGAACCTATCATGAAATTGGCATCGGCAATTATTACAAACAGAGGAGGAAGAACTTGTCATGCAGCTATAATTTCAAGAGAAATGGGAGTTCCGGCTGTTGTTGGGTGTTCTGATGCTACAGTTGCTCTTAAGAATAACCAGAAAGTTACTGTTTCATGTGCTGAGGGGGAGGAAGGTTATGTGTATGCAGGATTTTTAAAATATAAAGTAGCTGAAGTTAGTGTTGAGAATGTTCCAGAAACTAGGACTAAAATTATGTTGAATGTAGGAAATCCTCATTTGGCATTTGGGCAATCTTTCTTGCCTAATGATGGTGTGGGACTTGCTAGGGAAGAGTTTATTATCAACTCTGGAATTCAAATACATCCAAATGCCCTACTTCATTATTCAGAGTTGAAAAAGAATAAGGATGCAAAAGAAGATGTTGCTAAAATTGAAGAGATAACAAAGGGATATGATGATAAGGTTGAATATTATATTGACAAGTTAGCTGAAGGAATGGCAATGATTACAGCTGCTTTTTATCCAAAAAAAGTAATTATTAGAATGTCTGATTTTAAATCTAATGAGTATGCAAATCTTATAGGTGGAAGTTATTTTGAGCCACAGGAAGATAATCCTATGATTGGATTTAGGGGAGCATCAAGATATTATGCTGATTCATTTAAAGATGCTTTTAAGCTTGAGTGTCTTGCAGTAAGAAAAGTTAGAGAAGAGTTTGGTTTAAAGAATTTGAAAATTATGATTCCATTTTGTAGGACTGTTGCTGAGGCAAAACAAGTTTTATCAGTAATGAAAGAAGCTGGAGTTGAGAGAGGCAGAGATGGTATGGAAATTTATTTAATGTGTGAGATTCCTGCTAATGTTATTCTTGCTGACCAGTTCTTGGATTTAGTTGATGGATATTCACTTGGAACAAATGATTTGACACAGCTTACTTTAGGTCTTGATAGGGACTCAGAATTGGTTTCTCACATTTATGATGAGAGAAATCAGGCAGTTAAAGATTTAGTAGCTGCTGTAATTAACAAATGTAATTCTAGAGGAAAGTATATTGGAATTTGCGGGCAGGCTCCTTCAGATTATCCAGAGTTTGCAGAGTTTGTAGTAGAACAGGGTATTCAGACAATGTCATTAAATCCTGATACAGTGATTAAAACAAAGATTGCAATTGCTGAACTTGAACATAAACTAGGTCATGGTCCTAAGCCATTTAATCCTGGTTTTAAAATTAAGGATTATGAGGCAAAGACTAATGAGAAATCAAAAAATGATGTAAAATCTGTCTCAAAGTCAATTGAAAAAAAGAAAATAAAAGTTGCTGATAAGAAACCAAAAGTTGTAGCAAATAAACCTCAGAAGGATAAGAAAAAATCAGTTCCTGTTAAGAATAAGAAGGATAATGTTAAGAAGAAATAAGAAAAACTTATTCTTTTCAAAAGATATTGTTATTTAGAATCTAATTTTTTTTATCTTATGCAATATTTTATAAGTTAGTATTTTTTAATTATATTATGGTTAAAAACAAACTAAAATTTATGAAAAGTAAAAATATTTTTATTCAACATTTTTCTAAAGCAAAACGAAGCTTATTTATATTAATTATTTTATTGGTATTTATAGTGATGCTTTTTAATATGTCAAAACCACTTCCAAAGGATATTTCATATTATGGAAAAATGTTTAATGTCTCAGAAAATGATATTGAATTCTTATATGACTTAACATATGATGAAAATAATTCCAGAGTTTATTCTCAGCAGATATTTGATAGAGTTTTTGAAATGATTGATGGGGCTGAGGAATATATTTTAATTGATATGTTTTTATTTAATGATTTTAAAGGAAAAAATGCATTTATCTATAGAAATCTATCGTCAGAGCTTGCAATTAGTTTAATAGAGAAAAAAGAACAAAATCCAGATATTGTTATCGATTATATTACTGATGAGATTAATATAGTTTATGGAGGAGCTAGAAATAATATTATTGAGGATTTGCAGAACAGTGGTGTTAATGTTGTGTTTACCTATATTAGTTCTTTAAGAGATAGTAACCCAATTTATTCTGCAATATATAGGGTTTTCTTTTCATGGATGGGTGTTGGGAATAATGGTGTTATGTCTCATCCTTTTTCAGATGAGCAGCCTGGTGTTAGTATAAGGGCTTATTTAAAAATGCTCAATTTTAAAGCTAATCATAGAAAATTAATTGTTGCTGATGATGGCAATGGAAAGTTTGTAAGTTTGGTCACATCAGCTAATCCTCATGATGCAAGTTCTGGCCATTCAAATATAGCAGTTTATATGAAGGGGGAAATTGCATATGATATAATTAATAGTGAAATTGCTGTTGCAAAATTAGGTAATTCTCAACTTGGTTATTCAAGTATGTTAAATAATGATGTAATTCATGATGATAATATTATTATTAATAATAATGAACATGTTAAAGTTCAATTTATTACGGAAGGAAAAATCCGTGAAAGGGTTTTAAATGAGATTAAAAATACTTCAAATGGAGATGAAATTAATTTAGCAATGTTTTATATTTCTGATAGAGGAGTTATAAATGCACTTCTTGATTCATCTAAGAGGGGAGTAAAAGTAAAGTTAATACTTGATCCTAACAAGGATGCTTTTGGTTATGAAAAGAATGGAATACCTAATAGACAAGTTGCTAGTGAACTTATGAAAAGGTCAGGCGGGAAAATAGAAATTAGGTGGTATGATACAAAAGGTGAGCAGTTTCATACAAAACTTTTAGTAATAAATAAAAAAAAACATACAATAATTATTACAGGTTCTGCAAATTATACTAAGAGAAATCTTAAAGATTTAAAAGTCAAGGGAAGTGGCGGGTCTACCGCGAAATTGCCCCCTTTGTTTTTTTTGTGTTTTTCGAGATAAATATTTTGTTTAAGTGAGATCTGATATTCTAGACATTTGTCGGCGGGATTCTGGACCATCGGCCGCCACACTTAGATTTGACTAATTAGATGAGCAGATAAGGTGTGACGTAATTTTATCACGTAATGATGTTCTAGATATCCGTTGGCGAGCTTCTTGGGTTTCAGATTTTGTGCTTGTTTGACAGGTGCTGTCAAATTTAGTCCCGTAAATCGAATTTTTCGTATTTTTATTCGTTTTCGAGGTCTAAACTTTGTTTTAGCGAGATTTGATGTTCTAGACATCTGTCGTTGAGGTTATTGGCCATCAGCCGCCCCTCTTGGATTTGACAGAAAACGTCAGAATCAGCAGAAAACTATCAAAATCTATCAAAGTCTATACGTAATTTTAGCGCGTAATGATGTTCCAGATATCTGTCGGCGTACTTCCTGGTTTTGACAGGTGCTGTCAAATTTAGTCCCGTAAATCGAATTTTTTGTATTTTTATTCGTTTTCGAGGTCTTAATTTCGTTTTAGCGAGATGTGATTTCCTGGCATTTGTCGTCGAGATTCTGGGCCGTC
>CAYLKB010000067.1:518-9145 GCA_964384165.1 uncultured Methanosarcinales archaeon | reverse complement strand
AACACCAAAAGGCCCTGTTGCTGTTGCTCCAAGATAATCAGCATATTGCTTTGATGCAAAAAAATTCTTAAAAACAGAATTCTCTATAAGACAAACTCTTCTTGCTGTAACTCCATCTGAATCATAAGGACTAGAACCTAAGTTATTCTCCACAAGAGGATTGGAATAAATTGTAATTTTATCATATTTAGACTCAATTACATTATTTTCTTTTTCATAATTAGATATACCCAAAAATTTTAGTCTTCCAGAAGCATAACCAATTATGGAATTCATTGTTAAATCAGGTACAAAAAAATCTCTTACAGCTTTCTCAGAAAGAATAACTTTACCTTCAAAATTATCAGGCTTTTGCGCACTAAGAGCATTTTTTGCCATATCACATGTTCTATTAAAGAATTTCTCAAAATTAAACTCATATATATCATTAATATTTTCATAAACAATATATTCCATCTCTTTTTTAGTCTTCAAATCAACAGCAGTTATAACATATTCCATGTAAGCTTTTTCTTTCTTAAAGCTTTTATGAATATCTCTTGATGATTTCATTGATAGTTCCGAAAATGAATTTAGAAGTTCAAGATAATTTAGAACCAACTTAATATTCTCATCAGAATTTTTATTTATTATATTTTTAAAACTTGAAAGCTTTTCCTCAAAAAATAAATTAAGAGAATTATTTTTAAAATCACTCTCATACTTCTTATTGTAAAATTTTTCATAATCAATATTACTATCATCAACAATATTATCTTCTTTTTTTGGAAGAACATACTTTTTGCTCTTAGAAAGAGAACATGCAAAAATTGCCATATCTAATTCTTCTTTAAACTTATTTTCATCATCCTGGCCTGAAAGTGTAAATTCACTCTCACCAATTTCTTCTCCATAATCTTTATATATTGTAAAAACCATATCCTCTCTTAGAGAATTTAAAATAGACTCTATCTTATAATCTGACTGAACATAAAAATTAGATTTTCTATTTTGATGAGTATTAATTTTCCAATCAGATATTTTTCCTTCTTCTATAGCTACCTGTAAAAGTTCTTCATAATTTTTCAATTTATTCTCCTGTATTTGTTCCTGGCCCATTTTCTATCCTAAAATTACCTCATCTGCTTTAAGATACGGCCCTCCTTCAGAGACTCTAACCCATTCTTTATGCCCTTTTCCGCAGTGGCCTCCACCTTCGATTTCAAATTCTTTTGAAACACCAGAAATCTTTGAAATTATATCAGGTAAAAACCCTGTTAATGCAAATCCATCATAATATTCATCAACTAATTTGCCATTTTTTATTCTCTGTCCAAAATTACCTTGTATCTGAACTCCCCATCCTTTAGGGTCTTCCATTCCTCCGGAGGAGTCTATAACAAAAATCCCATCATCAATATCAGCAATCATTTTATCAAGCTCATCAGTTCCAGGTTCAAAATAAGTATTTGACATTCTAGTATAATTTTTATGGTCAAAACTTTCAAATCTTGAATTATGAGAATGCACTAAGTTTGAAACAGATTTTGAATAAATATCGCTAATTGGCTCATTTATAATACCATTTTTAACAAGATAAGTTTTACTTGCAATATTTCCATCATGGTCAAAATAAAAATGTCCATGCTTTCCTTCAATATTTGCATAATCAACAATATTAATATTATCATTTCCAATTTTCTTTCCTACCCACTCACTAGCAAGGGCTCTTCCTTTCATCATAGTATCAGCCTCCATTCCATGACCAAAACTCTCATGAGCAAGAAGTCCTGTTAATTTAGGAGATAAAATTGCTTTATACTTACCGCCCTTTAATCTTTTAGACATTCTAACTTTTTCAAGTTTCTCTGCAAATCCATCAAACTTAATTAAAGCCTTATTAATAGCATTTTTTGCAGTTGAATCTACAAAACTCTCATAAGCATTCTTCATTCCTCCATCTTTAGTTTTCACATATCCAACCATAACGAACACATTTATAGGAATTCTCTGATAAAGAGATTTATATTGATTAACAAAAATATGCTCTTCATTTTTTATTGAAAGATAAACTCTTGAATTTACTACATTCTCAGAGAGTCCAAGAATTTTATTTTTTATATTTGTCAATTCATTAGTTAAGTCCTCAAGTTTAAACTGTTCAAATTCTTTATCAGTCCCGTAATTTTCATTAGCTGTTTTTGTATCAATATTCAATTTAATAGAATTGGAATTATTTTTGGAATTCTTATCAGCTTGTTCTATTAATTTCTTCATTTCATTTTCAATAATCTCAAAGTCTGCTCTGCTAGAACCAAACTCCAAAAACTTATCCCCATCCCATAATCTTATCTTAACACCTTTATCATTTTCCCTATCAACACTTGAATTTGTTTTATCAAGACTTAACGTTAAATCTTCATCCGACATATAATTAATATCAGCGTAATAGCCTTTATCAGCTGCAAGTCCTACAGCTTTTTTAAAATCCTTTTTCATCTGAATTATATTACTTATTACCATAATTATAATGCAGGGCAAGTTTTATATAAACTTTTCCTATAATATGTTATATGGCAAAATTATTGCACAACAATAAAATTTTATTAAACGATGTAAAATATGCAACAAACATATTTGCAATATCAAAAGGCCTAATGTTTGCAGGTAAAAAAAAGATTAAAAAAGGAATGTGTCTTGTAATGCCAACAGACAAAGATGTAAAAGCTGGTGCATCAATCACAATGCTATTTTGCTTTCACGCCATGGAAATTCTTTTTATCAACACTAATTACGAAGTTGTAGACAAAAAAACGCTTCTTCCATGGACTCCTTCATACACGCCAAAGAAGCCTTGTAAATTTGTAATTGAAAGTCTTCCAGGCACATTTAAAGAAATAAAACTTGGCGATAAAGTTGAAATAAAATGAAATTAAAAAAATATAATTATTTCCTAGCTCTAGCATATATTGAATTATCTGCTAAAATTTTATTATCTCCAAAGTTCAATTGAAAAGAGTTAAATAATTTCTCTTGTTTATTTATCATTTGAGAAAATTCACTACTTATTACATTAAATACATCAGGTCTTATATTATCTGGTATGCTATTAATCAATACACTATATTTACCCTTATTATCAATAAGAATTTGATTCATTTTCTCTAAAATTTTAACAACTTGTGAATTTAACTCTGTCAATTCCTCAACCCTTAATACCTTATTAGCTTCATTTATAGCTTTTGATTTATCTAATTGTTCATTTACCATATATATGCTATTAATTATTTAAATTTATAATACTTTTGGAATTTATTTGTTTAATAACAAATTATACTTGTAAGGATTAACATATTAATTATTTTCAAAAAGAATAAATTTATGATGAACTTTGTAAAAGTATAAGAAAACACATCATCTAGTAATATGGTGAGTATTTCAAGGAATAGCTAAAAGACTCAAAATAAAATGATATTATTATAAATAAAATGATATTAATATTTAAAAGCACATAATATACATATTACAAAAATAGATGTTATTAGATATTGAAGCTAAAGAGAAATCACAAAAAGATTATAGCTCGTATGTTAGAAAATATTAGGTTTATACTTGAATTAAAAATAATCTTTATAAATATTTACAGAAAAAAAACATCACATTACACACTGCAACCAAACTTTTATAAACATCAATTTCTTTATCTAAATTAGTAAAATGACAGCTGAAATTAAATTAAAGGTAGCAGAAGCTCACCAAGATGATGTTAACCGTGGAATTGTAAGAATTGATAGTTCTTTTATGAGACAACTAGGAATAAATGTAGGAGATGCACTTTGCATAGAAGGAGAAAGGCAGACTTTAGCAATTGTAGATAGAGCCTATCCATCTGACTTGGGACTTGAAATTATCAGGATGGATGGAATTATAAGAAAGAATGCCAAAATAGGTATTGGAGAAAATGTAAAAATCTCAAAGCCTGAATTAAAAGAAGCTACAAAGATTGTAATTTCTCCTTTACAGGAAATTGTAATTCATCCAGCATCTCTTGCAAATATCAAAAAGAATTTAATAAAAAAGCCTATTACAAATGGTGATGTAATTACTATGGGGAATTTTTCAGAAAAACGGTCATCTTTTTCTAATAGCAACCCCTTTGCAATAGATTTATTTAATGTAATAGAAAATGATTTTTTAGGTTTCAATCTAAACTCAGCAAAATTCAAAGTAACATTTACTAAACCTACAGGTTTCTTAATTATAGGCCCACAAACAATAATTGAAATATCCTCACAGACTCCTGAAGAAGATGAAACTGGCGTATGCTATGAAGATATTGGTGGACTAAAATCACAACTTACTAAAATTAGAGAACTTGTAGAACTGCCATTAAAGCACCCAGAGATATTTACTCGGCTAGGTGTTGATGCTCCAAAAGGTATTCTTTTATATGGTCCTCCAGGAACTGGAAAAACTCTTCTAGCAAGAGCAATAGCTCATGAAACCGAAGCCTCTTTTTATTCAGTTTCAGCACCTGAGATCGTAAATAAATATTATGGTGAAAGTGAAAAAAAATTAAGAGAACTATTTGACAAAGCTCAAAAAGATTCACCTTCCATAGTATTTATTGATGAAATAGATGCAATTGCTGCTAAAAGGGAAGAAGTTCAAGGTGAGACGGAAAAACGAATTGTTGCTCAATTGCTAACTCTAATGGATGGTCTAAACAAAAATAGGAAAATGGTTGTAATTGCTGCAACAAACAGACCAGATGCACTAGATGAAGCTCTAAGAAGGCCTGGAAGATTTGACCGAGAGCTTGAGATTGGTGTTCCAAAAGAAGAAGATAGGCTTGAGATAATAAAAATTCATTCCAGAGGAATGCCATTAGAGGTTCCAAATGAATTCAAACACTATGAGACGGCTCTAAATGAGTTTACAAAGAAATACGAAAAAGCTGAACTGGATATAGAAAAAATAAAAAAGAAATTCAAAAAAGATAAATTTGATGGATTATCTCAAATGCCTGAAGAAGTTGTTGAGAAAGTAAGAAGAAAATATACAGACAAAATGCTAAAGGAAATAGCAAAAGAAACACATGGATTTGTGGGAGCTGATTTAGGCGCATTAGTAAAAGAGGCAGCATTTAATGTTTTAAGAAGACATTTCCCAGATATGAATATTAGCGAGGAAGAAGAAATTCCTCAAGAAATCTTAAGGCAAATGGAAATAAAAAAAGAAGACCTAGCAGATGCCTTAAAAGTAATTAGGCCTTCTGCAATGAGAGAGTTTCTTGTAGAAGTCCCAGATGTAAAATGGACTCAAATAGGAGGCCTTGAAGATATAAAACAAGCATTAACAGAAATGATAGAATGGCCTCTTAAAAATTCTGAAGCATTCAAAAGACTTTCAATTAAAGCTCCAAAGGGAATATTGCTATATGGCCCTCCAGGGACTGGAAAGACCCTTCTTGCAAAAGCAGTTGCAACAGAGACTGCATGCAATTTCATATATGTTAAAGGCCCTGAGATTATAAACAAATACGTCGGAGAGAGTGAGAAAATGATAAGAAAACTCTTTCAGAAAGCAAGACAAAACTCACCATCAATATTATTTTTTGATGAGTTTGACTCTATAGCTGGAGCTAGACTTGGAGGTGAAAGAGGCAAAGCAACAGACACTGTTGTAAATCAAATATTAACTGAAATAGATGGTCTTGAAGATTTAATTAATGTAAAAGTTATAGCAGCTACAAACAGACCATCATTAATAGACCCAGCTCTATTAAGACCTGGAAGATTCGACAAGCTAGTTCTAGTTGATATTCCAAATTTAGAGGCAAGACAGAAAATATTTGAAATCAACTTGAAGAATACTCCAGTAAAAAACAAAGAAAAGATTGTTAAAGATTTAGCATCAAAAACAGAAGGATATGTGGGAGCAGATATTGAAGCTCTTGTAAGAGAAGCTGGCCTTATTGCTCTTAGAAAAGATATTAAATGTGAGGAGATTAAAGACACAGACTTTACAGAAGCATTAAAAGTAATAAAACCATCAGTAAATATTGAGCTTAAAAAACATTATGAAGAAATTGAAAAAGAAATGAAGAATCCGAAAAAAGCAATTCATGACAATTTAAGCATGTCAAGTTACATGTAAATATTAAAATAATATATTTTTATCCCCAAATTTCATTAAATAATTTATGATATTGTTTAGCATATTCCTTAGAGCTAATTATTATTGCAGAATAATCTCCTGAGAAATTAAAAAGCATAACTTTATCCTTAAATACACTTATTGCTGTTGGGACTTTTTGCGGAGTTAATTTTATATTTCTAATTCCGTTTGTCTTTACAAAATCTCTATTATTTGTATTTGCTATCTTTTTTGTTTCAATATTTCTATTTTCATTTATTTTTAATATCTCCAAAAAACAATTCAATGCCTCTGTATTTTCAAAATTGACCATATCAGCAAACATCTTGAGAATATCATTAAGCTCAGCATCCTTGATGAATTCTTCATGGCCTATTAAAATTCCATTTATTCCTGAATAAGTTTCAACTCTCATTTCATCATCTCTAGTAGAAGAGATATTTATAAGCTCATTTGAAATCTCTGAAAATCTTTTTCTTTTATTTTCTAAAAATCTCTCTATAACTACTGGATTTTCAGCTGTATAATGTTTAATCTTATTTCTCAAAATATATTTTGCAAAACCCTTCTCTATAAGAGAATTCAAAGTGTTGTGGACAACAGAGCTTTGAAGACCAGTCTCTTTAATTATATTTCCAGACTTAGAGTCAGGATTCTTAAGCAAATTAACATAAACTTTGCTTTCAGCAGGAGTAAAACTGCTATCTTCTAGTATTTTGTAATATTTTTCAAACTTTTCCATATGCTCACTAATTATGAAGAGCATCTCTTTAAAAACTTTTTGTATAGTATTTCCATATCAAACGATGAAAATGCAAATATTTAAAATTATTTGAAAATAAGTTAAAATATGGTAAAATATGAAATTCTCTACAATGATGAACTTAAAAATTATACTCTTGAACAAAAATCGGGCAAAACAAACTCTTACAAAAGAGTCCCTATTAAATATAAAGAACACGACACAACAGCAAGATTTAGAAAAGAACAATTAAAAGAAGAGATTCTAAATTCCAACAATTAATATTATATATATGTAAATAATAATATTATTATGAAAAAAGTTTTGACGATATTAATTTTTATTTATATCATGTTTTTATCTCAAGTATTTAGTGTTCAGAACGATTATTTGAATTTGATATATGAAAACTTTGAAGGATTTGCAGAAAAGACAACAGGTGGTCAAAAAGAATATTTATGTATTGTGACAAATCTTAATGACTCCGGAAAAGGGACTCTAAGAAAATGTCTTGAAACTCATACTCCTACATGGACAATATTTAATATTTCAGGTTCAATAAAATTAAAATCTCCAATAGAACCAGGTTCTAATAAAACAATAGATGGTAGAGGTGAGAAAATAATAATTGAAAAATACGGAATAAACATTATAAACAGAGAAAATATTATAATAAAAAACATTATTTTTCAAAATGGTTATGATGATGCTATTAAAATAGATTTAAATTCAAAGAATATATGGGTATCACATTGCACCTTATCAGATTTTACTGATGGTCTAATAGACATAACTAGAGGTTCAACAAACATCACACTTTCTAATAATCATTTCAAAAATCATGAAAAAACAATATTGATAGGTGCTGATGAAAAAGACACAGAAGACATAGTTGCAAAAGTTACATTATATAATAATTATTTTGACTCAGTCTCAGGCAGAACACCAAGACTTAGATATGGTCAAGTGCATATGTTCAACAATCTAATTGTAAACTGGGATTTTGAAGCAGTAACTTCTCAAAGCTTAGGAGAAATTGTCTCTGAAAATAATGTTTTTATTGCAGGTAAAAACAAATTAGCAATTCGGGCTGACAAAAATTTGCCATGGGATTCAAAAATTGGGTATGCATACGACAACTCTAGTTTATTTTTGAATTATAGCTACATTGACGGAAAAGGAATTGATTTTCCATTAATTTTTAAACCTAAAAATTATTACAACTATACACTCGAAAAAGCTGACATGAATTTAATTGAACATATTATAAACAACTCTGGCTGGCAGTCTCAAAACATTTCAAAACTTATAATAGACAAATTAGATGAAAAGAATAAAACAATAAACTCAGAAAAACCAATAAATTTAACAACAAACAATACTATTCAAAATAACTCAAATACTACAGAAATACTTGCATTCTTTATTATTTTAATATCTATTTTAATTTTTATGATTTATATTATTAAAAAGAAATAATTTTAATTTTTGAAGAAGAAATAATGTTGGAAAACAAATAACTCCATAAACAAAAAATGGCCATATAAAAGTATAATATGGAAAATTAATTTCAGGATGAGAACAAAAATGCTCAATGCAATTAGTATTATTTCCTTCTAGACTAAAAAGCAATGTAGTAAAAAATATAAACAGAATGTAAATAAAACTATACAAATAAGTTTTTTTAGAGATATTAACTTTTAAAGTGCTTAATAAAGCAATAGTTGAACTTAAAACATGAACAAAT
>CAYLKB010000067.1:0-508 GCA_964384165.1 uncultured Methanosarcinales archaeon | reverse complement strand
ATTCAATATAATAGATAGCATTGAATACTCAGTTATGTAATTTGCAAATCCAAAAATAAATTTCCCAAAAAACACATAAGAAAAAAAATCAATAATCCATACTAGTTGAGTAATAAGGCTAACAGATATAGCAGCATAAACTATATCATATTTTTTAATAAAAAATCCTATTGCAAAAATTATTGGAATTTGATTGCAGACCCAAAAGAAAACAAATGGATATTTATAATTTAATATTATAATAAATATTTCCAAAAATAAAAAATACATTCCTATCAATATATGTTTTCTAATCATATCTCTATACTATAAATAATCTTAAACTTTAAAATTCTATGCATTAAATAAAATAAATAATTTAATTAAAATGTGTTCAATATTGGCTCTTCAAGGAAAGTTTAATTGTGTAATTAAAATGAGGAACAAATAAAAACTAAATATTTAAAAGACTCAAGGTTGTATCAAATAAGCCTTAATATATTGACAATCAATAATTCATTATTAATAA
>CAYLKB010000066.1:0-9174 GCA_964384165.1 uncultured Methanosarcinales archaeon | reverse complement strand
TCCGCATCTAGCGGCGGCTTGTTCAACTGAGTAATGTGATTTTAATATTCTTGTGTCTCTTATTATCATATTAGATATTTTATTAATCTCTTTTAATGGCACTCTGACATATAATGGTGATATTTTTTCAAAATTAAATTTAGACATTGCTTTTTCAAGTGTTTTTTTATTAATTCCATAAATATTATGTAAATTAATAATTACTTCGTTTAAAAATAAGCAGTTATTAAAATATGATATTATTTTTCCTGCAGATTCAGGTTCTATAACATATATTTGTCCTTCTTTTTGGATGTTAAAGATACCAAATAATTTATTATTAGTTATCTGTGTTGATAATAATTTTCTTTGTATTCCTATTATATCTGCTATTTGAGATAAAGTTAATTCATTATCTATTTTAGTCTCGATATAAGAATAAGTATTAGGTAAAAGTCCATGTAAAGCAAGCATTGCCCTATTGATATCACCAAAATCAGTATTTAATGTGAAGTTTCTATTAATAGCTCTTGTTAAGTTTGGTGTATTTTTATTATGTAAAATAGTATATAAATTTTCATTATCTCTTTCAAATTCTTCTTCAACTTCTATTCCTTCGGGGTGTGTATTTTGAGGAAAATATGAAATATATGATTCTGTTCTTTTATATAATGGCAATGATCCTTTTAAGATATCATATCTTTTAAAAATATTATATATTATTTTTGCCCTGTTTTGAATTATTTTAAGTTCAAGGTCTTCAAAGGGAATATGTGTCACTATTTAGAAACAACATATGATATATTATAAAGATTATTATTGAGATATTTTTGAATATATGATTATTAAAAATTTATTCTAAGTTCCTTTAGTACATTATCAGGGTGGGGGTTATAGTTTTCTAGTTCTTCATTGTCAGGTATTTCTTCATTAGGGTTATCTACATAATGTATTCCAATTATTTCTTCAATATTTAATTCTCTGCCGTAATGATATGTTCTTCTAAATTCATTATTTCTTTTTTCTATTTCATTCTTTCCACATTCTAAAAGTAATTTATGAACTTTTCTAAAATTTGCTCTATTATTTAAATAAGTTTCAGTAACATCTTTGTTGATTAGCATATATATCATTAATTCTGTAAATCTAGTACCTTGGAGTTCTTCAGGAATTCTTGAATGAAAATAATCAACAATTTGTCCTGCATTTTTATAATTATTCTGATTTTGTTTTAAATTATGTCTTCTATTGCCGTATTGTGGTGTTCTCAACATAATTGTAAAAAATTAATTTAATTTATATATGTTACTACTAATTAAGAAATTTATTTTATATTAAATTAATTTATTTTTAAAAATATTTATTATTTATTCTTTTTGTTTTCAATTTTAGCTATAATCTTTGCCATTGAGATGTGAATATCATCATACCTGTTTGTCATGTTTCTGTTTAAAAGATAAGCTACAATAATAAGTATAGGAGTTCCAACCATATTTATTATTGTACTTATTATGTTCTTGAATAATGTAAAAACTTCTGAGAATGATAAAATAAATGAAATTGCTGAGAAATAAAGCATAGTATATATTATAAGTGTAGCTATTCCAAGATTTCTGTTTCTTTTTAATTGTGTTTCAATCTTTTCTTTAATTTGCATAATTTCTTTTTTGTCTTTTTTACTTAGCTTGTCATATTGTAGATTAGTAAGTTTTAATTGAATTATTTTCCACCTTGGATATATGAAATAAATTGCTTCTTTTTTTTTGTTTTTTATCATAATAAATTTAGATTAATATTATTAATAAATATAACTAATATATTATAATTGATATTAATAACTAATTTGTTAATAGCTTATGTTGTATTATGTGTTTATTTTCTAATGAATTTATTATAGAGACTATTTACTGCAATATCTCTGCTATTATGATTTATTGCATATGTAATTGAGTGCTCTTTTCCTGTTTGCAGTATTGTTATAATATTTACATTGTTATCTTTAAGGACAGCACCTATTTGTGCGTTAAGACCTATTTCACCTTTCATGCCAACTCCTACAACAGATACTATTCCAACATTGCTGTTAATATCTACTTCAATTCCTTCACCAAGTTCATCTAATAAATATTTATTTAACTTGTCAACCATTCCTCTTTCACATAAGTTTTCTTTGTCTACTATTAGTGTCCCATCATCAATACCAAAGTTTAGTATGATTATTGAAATATTATTATTGCTGAAAAAGTTTAAAATTTTTAATATACTTCCTTTAATATCATCAAGGCCTGGTTTTGATATTGTTATACCAACTAAATTATTTCTATAACCTATGCCTACAATATTTGTTTCTGGAATTCTTTTTGTGACAATGTATGTTCCTTCATCAGGATATGCTTTAGTTTCTCTAACATGGACTGGAATTTTTTTTTCTTTTAGTGGAAGTACAACATCTTTATGAAGAATGTTAAATCCTGCTAGAGTTAAATCTCTTAATTCTTCATATGTAAGTTCGTTTACAACTATAGGGTTTTCTACAATATCAGGGACAGCAGCTAAAATAGGGGAATCTGTAAAATTCTCTGCAATATCATATCCTAGAGCAGCAGTAAGATAGGCTTGTGTTATATCCGAGCCGCCTCTTGAAAATGTTACAATGTTTCCTGATATATCATATCCATAAAATCCTGGAACAATTACTTTTTTCTTCAAGTTAGTTAATCTTTTTTTAATTAGAATTTCAGATTCTTCTTTTTGATATATTCCTTGAGTATAATTTCCATTCTTAGTAGTAAGAAGGAATAGCTCTTTAGGGTCTATATATTCAAGGTCTAATTCTTTTGCAAGAAGTTTTGCGCATGTTTCTTCACCAAAGGCTGCAATTGATGCTTTAAATGCACTTTTGTTTAATTCATTTCGTTTAGAGAGTCTATTTTTCAGGTTATTCTTTATATTTAATATGTATTTTTGCGGATTACTTGTAATTGATGAGAGTCTTATTGCAATTTCCTCTATTAAATTATTATCAATATTTTGATTTTCAGCTACTTTTAATAGTAAATCCGTAACTTTAATATCTTTAGAGTTTCTTTTTCCAGGAGCTGATACTACAATAATATCTCTTGAAATATCATCATTATTTTTTTGAGTTACTATTTGTATTATTTTATCCATATGCCGAGCAATTGATGTGCCTCCAAATTTTGCTACAGACTTAATTTGTCTCTTAATAGTAATCATATATATTCTTGTAAATTAAAATGTATTTATATATATTGTTGTAAAAATAAGTTAAATCTTTATTATATCTTTGTCTTATCAATCCTAATTTTTTTGTAGTTGTATTTAAGAGATTAGCAATTATAGATTATAAGTTCGTTCAGCTACAAAAGTGTTTTTAGATATTATAAACTTTTTCGAAGAGCTATAAATAATTAAAATAAGGAAGTGAGAACAAAACTAATTCCTAAAATTGATGCGATAAATAGAAATAACAAAACAAATATCAACCATAAAATCCATGCTAGTATTGCTTTGAACCATTTAAGTCTAAATACTTCATGAAAAACCCATATTAATATAATCAACGCAACTAATGTTCCCCAGATAGGAAATATAATATTTACAATTATTGAGATTATTCCTGTTGCTATCATAACAAGAAATGCTCTTAAAATTGATACTTTTCCTCCAAGAAGTGATACTGCAAGGTAGAGAGGTAGGGATGAAATAATAATTACAAGTAATATAGTAAGAATTGATATTAAAATATTTATTAATTGTGCGTCTGCCATGTTTATAGTATTCTGTTGATATTTATAAAGTTAATTGAGAGTTTGTATAATATTAATTTTATTCTTAAAATATTTGTTGACAGTTAGTTGTTGTTCAGAAATTTATCAATTATTTTCTTTTTTTTATTTTCCTTATTCTAACTTCAAAACCAGCTTCATCCCAGTATTTTGTAATAGTATAAAAATCTCTTCCTAATCTTTTTGCTGCCCTACTTGCAATACCATTATCAATTGTATATGCATTTAAGATTTCTTGTATTCCTTCTTGAGATATATTTCTTCCAGGAGAATTTACTTCTAGGCCTGCTTTTCTCCAATACCTAGTAATTGTTTGATTCGTTAAACCTAATTCTTTTGCAACTTTATCAGCATTTCCTTTAAATGGTTTGTATGCAGCAACAATCATATTTTTTTTTTCTTCATTATCGTATACTTTAGAATGAGCAGATTTTAATCCAGCATCTCTCCAATATTTTGCTATTGTTGCTCTTGATTTATTTAAATATTTGGCAGCATAAGTTATATTCCCAAAAGATTTTTCATATGAGTTAATAATTTCTTCTCTTTCTTCTAAATTTAATTTAACTCCAATAATTTCTAAACCATTTTCTTGCCAATATCTACTAATTGTTCCTTCTGAATAATTAACCATTGAACTTGCAACTTTTAGAACCCCTTCACTTGGAATATATGTTGAAAGAATCTTCTCTAAGTTTTTTCCAGAAACTTTTCCACCATGATTATTCGTTGGAATTGCTTTTTGAATATCTCCTGACTTTAATAAACCTTGATATAAACCTGGTGCTGCTTTAGAAAGTTCAGTTCTACTCATTCCTTTAAACTCTTTTTCATGAGCCCTATAAAACTCTAAAGCATTACCAATTATAACTCTTGATGTTTTTTCCTCTTTTTTAATTGTTTTCTTATTTTTAATAATCCTTTCTAATTTTTTTTCTTTTTTGTGAGTTTTCTCCAAACCATTCTCTACCCAATATTTACTAATTGTCTGTTCCGAATGACCTGTTAACTCTGATGCTTTTCCAACCATTCCATTTGTTTGTTTATGAGCTTTAAGTATATTTGAAATTTGTTCATCTGTTAATTTATTTGAACTTTGAACTTCTGGAATTGTATCATCTAATTGTCCACATTCTCTTAAAAAATTAGTAAAACCAGGATATTCTGCTTGCATCTCAGAACGACTTTTTCCTTCAAATTTATCTCTATTTCTTTGATAATATGCTAAAGGATTATTTTGAAATCTATAAGGATAGGAATAAGTTTTTAACCCTTTTTTTCTCCAATATTTTGCAATAGTTCTTCTATGAAATCCTAATTTTTCTGAAGCAATTTTTAAATTCCCAAAACAATCTTCATATGAATTCATAATTGTTGCAATTTCTTCATCAGATAAAGAGTTAGTAAGTTTAGTTTCTGGAATTGCATCTTTTATTTGAGAATGATATCTTAAATGTCTTGCCAAACCTGAATCAAATCCTTCAAGTTCCTTTCTTGACATTCCTTCATATAAATCCTGATGTTCCCTATAAAATTGAAGAGGGTCTCCATTATATCTCCTATTTCTAAATTTAATTTTAAATGGAGAAAAAGAAGTAACTTCAATATTTCCTCTTACAATATAATCTTCATCTTTATCAAATAAACCTCTCTTTAAAACTCCTAATCTATATGCAATCTCAGGAATTTGTGATTCAGGTATTTTTTTTATAACTTCTTCGTATTCTTCAGGTTCTAATCCACTATTTAATATTAATAATGTGAAAAATTCTAAAATCTTAGGTTCAAATACTCCCTTTAAATATTGTAAAGAAATCTCACTTATTTTTTGTTTTCTATATTCTTCATCTTTTTCAAATAAGATTTCATCATCAGTTCCAAAAAAATAAGTTTTACTTGTATTTGAATTCTCTATTGACTCATCTAATCTTAAAGCTCTACGCTCTCCAAAAGGAACATTAAGAAAATCAACTAATTCAGAAATATATGAATATGCTGTTGTGAAATCATTTAGTCTATCTAATCTTGAAGAAATGTTTCTTTCAACATAATTTCTTTGCGATTCAGTTAATTCATAAGTATCTACAATTTCTAAGATAGATTCTAAATTCATATTTAAAAATATTAATAAATTAAATCATTTAAATGTTTTTTCTTTTTAATAAATTATTACTAAGTCTGAATAGATATCCTCATTTTTTTAGTTATTGCTATATGCATAGAAATATAATCATTAAGTTATACATAAATAGTCTAAAAATATATTAGAGAATTATATATTAGAACTTGTTAAACTAAGTTGTGGCTTTACTAAATTAAAGATTTCTAAATTCTTCTGAAGAACTTAAAATTTATTTTTTATAGAAATAAATTAATAGCGAAGGATGGATTTGAACCATCGACCTCCGGGTTATGAGCCCGGCGAGCACTCCTTACTGCTCTACTTCGCTTATATGTAAGAAATATTTATCCCAAGATTCTTATCTTGGAGTCAGGCTTACTTGCTATGTAGTCCCTTATTTCAATGAACTGACCGCCAGCACCTTCAATTTTCTTAACAGCACCTGTTGATGCTGATAAAGCAATAACAGTTACTTTTTTTGAAATTTCACCTGTACCTAATACTTTTCCAGGGATTATTACTTTTTCTCCTTCGTTTGCGTTTTTTGCAATTCTTGCGATATTAACTTCGCTTCTTTGACTCGCAGGGCCTGAAAGTTTTTCAGCTACTGCTTTGAAAACACCAACACCTGTTTTGTTTGAGAGTTTTTTTAAGTCTCTTATTGTATCAAACAATACTTGGTTAGTTGTTTTAGTTTTAACAATTTTCGCCATGTTATTAAAAATAAATTAGACTCTATTTATAAATATTGCTCAAATATTATTAGTTTTTTATTTTTACCAAATGAGATAATTATTTAAATTCAGGAAAAATAAACTTTAATAGTATGGATAAGAATCTTAAAATACTTCATGTGTTATCAAATAATGCTAGAATATCAACTAAAGAATTAGCTAAGCATATTAATACTTCACAGCAAAATGCATCGTATAAAATTTCAAACTTAATTAGCAGTAAAACTATTAAATCATTTGTTCTTCTTGCTGATTCTTCAAAGTTTGGGTTTAATAATTTTTGCGTTCTCTTAAGGATAAGAAAGTTCTCAAAATCTTTTATTAATACTCTATCTAAGGAATTAAAAGAACATAGGGAAATTACTACTATTGAATTTTTGTTTGGGACTTATGATATATTTTTAAGATTTACTACAAATAATACTTCACAGTTTAATAAAGTGTTTAAGGATATCTTAAGTATTTATTCTAATGAAATTACTGATTATATGATTTTAACGCAAATTGTAATATACCATTATTCCTCAGATTATTTATCAAGAAAAAAGTTTGATAATAAGTTGATAATTTCAGGAGATAGAAGATTGCGAAATATTGATGATACTGATATGAAAATACTTAATTATCTTAACGAGAATTCTAGGACAAATTTTTCAATTATTGCAGCTAAATTGAATTTGACTCCTAAAACAATTATAACAAAAGTAAAATATCTTGAAAAAGCAAATATTATAAAAGGGTATTCCATAGATTTTGATAGAAAGAAAGTAGGAATAAGGAGATATTATTTATTTTTAAAGTTTGATTATCTAGATAAAGAACATGATGATAAGTTTTCAAAATATACTCAGACAAATTCAAATGTAGTTGAAATGATTAAAGTTTTTGGTGATTGGGATACAATTATTATATTAGAGACTGCATCTCATGATATATTTAAAGAAAATCTATATGAGATTAAGGAGAAATTTACTGAGAATCTAGTAAAATATAATTATATTGAATCTGAAAATACTTCAATGGTTAAATATATTCCATATTTGGAATAGTCTTTATATCGTTTCAAGATTACCCCATCCTTTAGGGTGGGGCTTAACTTTAAACGATGACTAAAAATCCGTCTCGAAGAATTGCGTAATACCACATCATTTATGGTGGGGATAGTAATTCTTAGGATTTTTAATTTATTATTATTATTATTTTAATTTTTCTCTTAGGTTGGCATTGAACTTGAAACTTTCTACTTGTATTAAAATATCAATATCAATAGAACATTCATTTATAGTTTATATAAGTTATAAGTATAGTCGTCCACAAAAGTTTTTCCATTTGTGTCCTCTCCACTCGCTTTGCTCGCTCAGCTATATCGTGTTCTCGAAGTTAATAACTTCTGCGGAGCACAATATATTATAAATTACTTAAATTATGTTTCTTATTATTACTTAAGATTATTCCTTTATAAACTCAGTTTTAATTGCTTTGTGATAATTTATATTTGTATTTAAACGAAAAGTGTCTTTTGTAAGTATTATTATTTGTTTGTAATATTATTATCTTAAGATTAATTATACTTAGTTTGTTAGATTATTTAGAAAAAAGCCATTTGCCTTTTTATTGGCAACATTCTTTGAGTGGGCCCAGCCGGAGTTGAACCGGCGACCTTCGCCTTGTAAGGGCAACGTCATAACCACTAGACCATGGGCCCAATTAGAATCAATACTAAAAATAATGAAATTGTATTTATAAATCTTCCCATAGATTGCCTATATTTAAATATTCTTCTTGTTGCCACGAAAAGGAGTACCTCCAGACTTGAATTGATGGTTTCTCTCCGAAATTCCGGCCCAAAAAGGTCGAATCATTTATCACTAACTAGTTAAATTATTTTTTGCTCTTATTTTTTGCATGGGAGCAACAAAAAAAGAAACACAAAATCAAGGAGATAGAATTCATATTTTATCAAAAAGGATTGTTTCATCAACTTACATTTTGCAGTATATTAATGATGAAAAAACAAGAGTTCAAGTGCAAATTGGACTTAACAGAGGAGAAGCTTTTCATAGGCTTAAAAAGGCAGTATTTTATGCGGATAATGGTAAGATTAAAGGAAAGTCAGAACATGAGCAGATAGTCTATCAAAATTCTTGCATGGTAATCTGATCTGCAATTATCTATTATAATAGTAGAGTTTTATCAAAGTTGATGAGTCAAAAGAAATTAGCTCAAGAAGACTTTGAGAAGATTGTAAAAAGCACTCCATTTGTATGGAATCATATTGATATTTATGGAAAGTATGATTTCAACAAGAAGAAAAAGGACATAAAAACAATAGAGAAAAAGTTGAAATAGAAATTTATGAAAGACTTATCCTTCATAAATATTTTCTAGATTAACCTTATTTTAAGGTAAGACCAAAACTGTAACTTTTGAAACTCTTAGGCAGTCCGTGGACATACCACAATCGAGTATGATGTAAATGTTACTTACGAGCAACGAAACCCATTGTTCGTGTTCGAGTTCGAAGGACCAT
>CAYLKB010000065.1:0-9259 GCA_964384165.1 uncultured Methanosarcinales archaeon | reverse complement strand
GAAGAAGATTTAAGGTCTCCTTGCACTCAGGAAATTGCGGTATTTAGGGCATTTGCAGAAATAGTTGATAAATCTAAAGAAGAGGTTGTAGTAATTGATACAGCTCCAACTGGACATACTTTATTATTATTAGATTCTACATTAAGCTATCACAAGGAAGTGCAAAGAACAAAAGGCGAAGTTCCAGAATCAGTTCAACAATTACTTCCAAGATTAAGAGATTTTAATCAAACAGAAGTGGTGATAGTAACTTTGCCTGAAGCAACGCCTGTTTTTGAAGCAGAAAGACTAAAGAAAGACTTAGAAAGAGCAGGAATACAAAATAAATGGTGGATAATAAATAAGAGTTTGACATCATCAAATACAACTGATACTTTTTTAAAAAAATTAGCAGATAATGAGAAAAAATGGATACAAAAAGTTTCAGAGATAAGTGAACATGTTGCAATAGTGCCTATGAATGAAGGTGCAAATTATATTAAAAAATTTATAAGGAAAAATGTAGTATTAAAATTTGACACTTAGGAGACATTTAAAGTGCTTTAAAAAATTAAAATAACTTCACAATTTTGCTGGAATTTCGGAGAGAAACCTAAGCAATATAGTTTTTGAAAAAGCGGTTTAACTGATTATGAATTGAATCTTGCAAAGAAATTGTGTGATGAGAAGTACTCTCGTTGCAGGATTGGAATTATTTAAAATGATGTGTTTATAGAATATAACCAAAAATAAGTCCTGCAAGTGTTGAATAAAATATTACCAATAAAACATATACTATTGTTTTTTATTACCTATAATATTTCTAACTACTAGCATGTTTGGAAGGCTTAGGGCTGGGCCTGCAAGTAATAATGCTAGAGCTGGACCTGAATGCATCCCTTTTGCAATTAATGCTTGAAGAATTGGGACTTCAGTAAGTGTTGAAAAATACATGAAAGCTCCAAAAACTGATGCAATCAAATTACTCAATACAGTGTTTTTACCAACTAAATTTGTAATTAGAGTCTCAGGGATAAGCGGCATTATAAAACCTGCAATAAATACACCAATAAAAAGCATTGGCAAAATAAGTTTTGCAAAACTCCAGGTTTCTTCAAGCCAATTTTTAGTTAATTCTTTTGAAAATTTATAGACTGCAATTAGGATAATTATTAGTATCAATATTCCAATAAATAGATATTTCATGAATTTGTCAATTTGCAGACCATTTACAATTAGAATTCCAATTAGTGAAATAAAGAAAACTGATAAAACTGTTTTAGATAAGTTTACTTTTTTTTCTTCTGCAATAAAGAGTTTTCCTTCTGCAATTTTTTCTCTAAAGATAAATGCCATCGTAATTCCTACAATAATTGCAATTCCAATTGATGCTATTATTCTTGCAATTCCTATATCATAGCCAAGAACGCTCATTGTTAAAAAAATTGCTGCAATATTTATTGCAGGGCCTGAAAATAAGAAAGTGATTGCTGGGCCAAGGCCTGCTCCTCTACTTCTAATTCCAGCAAAGATTGGCAAAATAGTACATGAACATACTGCAAGTATTGCTCCAGAAATAGATGCTACGCTATATGAAATATATTTTTTAGTTTTTGCGCCAAGAAGCTTAAGTACAGCATCCTTTTTAATAAAAACTCCTATCGCGCCCGCAATAAAAAGGGCTGGGACAAGGCAAGTTAAAACATGTTGTTTTGCATATTCGTTAAGCAGGTTAACGCCTCCAATCACTGAAGTTTCAAACCATTTACTTTGATATGGGATGAAGTAAAACAACCCAAAAGTAAATAGAATCCAAAACATTATTTTATATTCTTTTTTTTCCATTTTTTCTAATTTAAAACTCCAAACAATTTAGCCAAATAATATAGACCAACAATCATAAAAATTACTCCAATAAAAATTCTTGTATATTTTTCAAATGTTTGGAGTTTATTCATAACTTGACCTAAACTTGAAACACTATACACCAGTATTATAGACATAATAATTACGGGAAGTCCTGTTGCAAATGAAAATATTGCAGGAATGATTATTCCATCACCAGCTCTTAGAGCAAGTGGGATTAACATGCCAAAAAATAAAACAGCACTAAAAGGGCAAAATGCAAGAGCAAATATTACTCCTAAAAAGAAGCTTCCAATATAACCTTTTTCTGATAATTTTAATTTTAGATTTTCAAGTTTTTTTAATTTGCCTTTAATAAAATCAAATTTAATTACTTGCAATAAAACAAGACTAATTAAAATCATTAAAGGACCTATTATCATATCACCATATTTTTGCAAGAAAAATGAAATAGATTGTGTATTTAATCCAAAATATACTATTGATGATGCAATTAAAACATAAGTAAACATACGACCTAGAGTATATGAAAGACCTATCATTAAGGTTTTAAACTTATTAGTTATATTCTTTGATACAAATGCAATTGCTGTAATATTAGTTGCAAGTGGGCAAGGACTTATAGCCATCATAAGGCCTATAAAAAATGATGCAACAATTGCAACATCACTTGTTCCCATAACTTCCATAAATTCCATTAACGCCATTTTTAGTTTAAATTTCCTTCTAATCTTTTTTCAATTTCACCTTTAAAATAAGTCATAAAATCAGCTTCATTGTTAATCTTATACCAAACTCTTGTATTTTCTTCTTTATGAAACTCTTCATCAAGATATGTTCCAATCCAAATTGATGAACCAGTTGCTCCATATTTTAATACTAAATCCTTATTTTCTTCAAGTTGTCCATTTATGTGAGCAAACTTTATTTTACCATTTTCAAGTTCTTCTTTAAAGTAAGTGTTAAGAGTTTTTTCTGCTAAATCACCAACAGCTATGCAAGATACACATTGCGCAGTTGCATGAAAATGATATACTTCAAGCGAAATATTGTCATAGCTGTTTTGAGATTCGTTGCTATTATCTTCATTATCAATCTTTTGATTGTCTCCAGTTGCAATCACAATTAAAAAGATAAATAGTATCGCAATAATCGGGATTAATACTAGTGAAATTTTTTTAAAATTGTTTTGGCCTGCTTGACTTGTTTCATTTGCTAGGCTTGTTTCGCTTGCTTTACTTAGTTTATATATTCTTTTTGATTTCTTTGTTTTTTTCATTTTTCAATAAGTTTAATTTGTTCAAGATTCTTGTATGAATAAAGAACCGGAATCCTGAATTCTTTGATTTTTTGGTTATTCTGATTAACTGGAATTAATAGTTCGTATTCATCTTTGTAGTCTTTCCAATCAATTAGAATTGCATCATTTATGCCTGCTGTAATTGCATAGTTGATTTTCTCATAATAAATTATGTTCTCTGTATTTTGAAGAAAACTTTCTACTTCTTCTTCTAAGAGGTATGTGTGAATTTTTATATTTGCTAATTGGTTATATAGAATTGCAGATTTTTGTTTTGTGATTAAAGTTAGGCCTTGAGCCAATCTCAATTCATTAAAACCTTCTTTTAACTCATTTGATTTAGCGACTCTTCCAACAAGGCCAATATCTATTTTATCTTTGTTTAAATCTCCTAAAACATCTATTGTGCTATGATATTTGATTAATTGGATATTGTTATTATTTAAAGCAATATTCTTTGCTTCTTGCTCCATTGTTGGACAAAATCCAAGTATCAAAGTTTTGTTATTATTACTATTATTATTATTGATGAGATTATTGTTATTATTAAAATTATCATTCGTGTTTGTATTTAATAAAAAATAAAATAAAATTGATATAAGTAAAATAACTGTTATTGATAATACAAATATCAAAATACCATAGTTTCTATTTTTTAACACCATTTTCAATTATACTCAAATTTTTCTTTATTTCTTTTCATTATATTAACTAATGATAACATAACAGGAACTTCAACTAAAACACCTACAACTGTTGCAAGAGTCGCTCCTGAATTCATACCAAATAATATCAATGCTACTGCAACAGATAATTCAAAGAAATTACTTGCTCCAATAAAAGTAGAAGGAGCAGCTTCATTATAAGGTATCTTTAACTTTTTTGCTCCAAGATATCCAATATAAAAAATCAGATAAGTTTGTATTAATAATGGAATTGCAATCAATAATATATGAAGAGGATAATTAATTATCTTATCTCCTTGAAATATAAATATCAATACTAATGTAATTAATAGTCCAACAGGAGTAATCCATTCTACTTTTTTTATGATATTTTTTTCAAACCATTCAAAACCTCTGTATTTGATTGCAATAAATCTTGTTGTCATTGCAAATGTAAGAGGAATTGCTACATAAAATAATACTGAGAGGAAAATTGTCATAAAAGGTATTGGAAAATCAGTTGTCAATCCTAGCAAAAATGCTCCTAGTGGAGCAAATAAAACTAAGATTATCAAATCATTTACAGTAACCTGGACTAGGGCATAATTAATATTTGATTTTGCAAGATAAGTCCAAACCAAAACCATAGCAGTGCAAGGTGCAAGTCCTAATAATATCATTCCTGCAATGTATTCATTTTGAAGGCTAACAGGAATTATATTTGAATATAGGATTCTCATGAAAAACCATGCAATTAGTGCCATTGAAAATGGCTTTATAACCCAATTGATAAAAACTGTTAAACTTAGTGGTTTACTATTATTTTTTACATTAATTACTTCTTTAAAATTAATCTTTAGCATAATTGGATACATCATTATAAGAAGAACAATAGCTACAGGAATAGATATATTTGCAACTTCGTAATTGCCAAGAGTAGTTGCAAGTTTTGGGAAAAAATATCCTATTGCTGTTCCAAGAGCAATACATAAACCTACCCATATTGTCAAATATCTGCTAAAAAAGTCAAGTTTCCGTTCCCTTTTATCGTTTTTATTATTCATCTTAAATATTTAACAACATTTACCATTACATTTATTATTGTTTTTAGGGCTACATTTTATATCGCAACTATCTTTATCAGAACAACAACCTTTATCTAATAATTCAACAATTTCATTAACATCATTAACTTTTCCATAGCTTATAACTTCTTCATCAAAAACAAGAGCAGGAGTTGACATAACACCATATTCCATTATTTTTGCAATATCAGTTACTTTTGTAATTTTTACTTTTGAACCACTTTTTTCAAGTGCTAATTTTACATTATTTTCAAGTCTAATACAACTTGGACAACCACTTCCTAGGACTTTAATTTCTTTTACCATTTTTTTATTTTTATTTTTTATTTATTACTACAAATTTTAACCACTACACGAACATTTAACTAATTCTTTTTTAGATGCTAAAATCAAGTTATTCTTTTTTATTAAATCTTTTATAATTTTAGTATCAGGAAAACTTATTGCATCATATATGCACCAAGACTCACAAGATTTACATACAACCAAACATTGATATGGCCTTGCAATTTCTGCTTTTTGTTCTTGATAATTATAATCAAAAACCTTTCTACCACAAGATGTTACACACATGCCACAACCAACACATTTATCTTTATTGATTTTAGGATGCCAATTGATTTTTGTTCTATCAACACCTTTCCACTTTGCAAATTTTTCATCTAATTTTATTGCCATTTTCTAACATTTTAAAAACATCAAAAATTCTTTTATCTTTTATTGAATAAATTACCATCTTACCATCCTTTCTAAATTCAATAATATCCCAATCGTTTAGTTTAGCAAGATGCATTGATGTATTTGATTGTGTTCTATCAATTAACTTTGGAATTTCACAAGCACAAATTTCTCCTTGTAGAAGAACTTCAATTATTTTATAACGAGTTTCTTCACCAAGAGCTTTGAATAACTTTAGATTTTTATACATTTTGTTGTATCAATAAAAATTGATATGATGTTTTTTAAAAACTTTTGTAATGATTAAATTGAAGTTGCATAATTAATAAGAAACAAAATATCATTAATATTCTTTATTTTTCATATTTAATTGCTTTAGTTATTCCATAAAGTTCATATTAAAGCTTAAAGTAATTTTCTATTTAAATAATAATTATGAATATTATAAAACAAACTGCGTTATACATTGATGCTTCAAAAAAAACTTTTGAGTTGAAAGATATTGAAGATGATTTTATTATTGGTCCAATCGATTTTGGTTATAAAGAATGGGAAAAAGACAAAAAAACTTTTTGCTTTGGTGCAGGTTCTCTTGCACAATCACAAATTCCTGGAACTCGTAGGATGATGTTCACAGGAGACTCTCCTTTATGGGGGAATTTTTATATCTCAACTATGGGCGGTGCCGCATTTATTTTTGCAAAGCTTGGGATTAATTATGTGTCTATAAAAGAAAAGGCTGATGTATTTTCCATTTTGAAAATTAAGCGTGAAAATGGCAATATCTTAGCAGAATTTGAACCTATTGAATACCTTGAAGATATATGGAAGGATTATTATGGTGAAACAGGAGTTTATGCTCTACAGAAGTTTGTTTTTGATAAATATGGAGCAGAGTTTCCTGAAAACAAGTTCAGGATTTTAGTTTCAGGTCCTGCTGCATTGAAAACTAATTATGGAGCGATAGCCAGCCCCTATTATGGCTGGGAAAATTACACCTATTGATTGTTGGGCTGGTCGTGGGGGGATAGGTTCTGTCATGCTTCAGGAACATAATATCGCTGCAATAATTTATGGCGGTGATTATGAGGTCCCTTTCGATTCAAAAGTTAGGGATAGAGTAGGTATTGATAAGATTTTCCAAGATAAGTTTGGTAAAAACTTAGCTACTGAAGACCAAGAAGCTATCATAAAGTATAAATATGATCCTAAATTTCATAGTGCAGGAACTTTTGGAGTTAATTATACAAGAGTTAGAGGCTGGATGTTTTCTTTAAATTACAATAGTGTTAACCTTTCTGAGGACTGGAGGGTTAAAATCCATAAGGATTTTGTTTTGAATCATTATCTTAAACAATTTAATGAGGAAACTATTGAGAAAAAACAAATTAAACATTGTGGAGAGCCTTGTGGTGCGCTTTGTAAAAAAATGAATGGAATTTACAAGAAAGATTATGAACCTTATCAGATTATGGGTCCTAATTCAGGAATTTTCGACCAGAGAGCGGCTGAGAAGATTAATCATTATGCTGACGCTATGGGTTTTGATGCCATACAAGTTGGAGGTGTTATAGCATGGATTATGGAGTGCATTAAGACTGGAAAATTAGTTAAAGAAGATTTTGATATTGATATGGAACCAATGTGGGATTTGGATAATTTTGATGTGGTTAAAACTTCAGATTATAATGCAAATCTAGGTTGCCAAATTATCGATAGAATACTCAATAGTCCTAAGTGTGTTATTTTCAGAATGGGAATCAGAAATGCTGCTAAAGAGTTAGATGAAAAATATGGCAAAGATACTCTTCATTCAGCAGTATTTACATCATACTCAGAAAAAGGTTGCATGGTTCCAAATCAGTACTGGACGCCAGGTATGTTTGCGCCTATGCCAATTATGGGAAAGTATTTCGAATACTATGGTACAGATTTTTTGGAACCTTACGAACTTGGGAAAAAAAACTCTGAGAGGATGATTTACGAATTGTACTCTGACAATACAGGAATTTGTCGTTTTCATAGAGCTTGGGTTGAAAAAATTATTGATAAGATTGTTAATTTCGTACATGATACCAATATAGATTATTATGCTCACCACAGGAAACTTCTCCAAATTATTAATTTAAATAATAAACCTGTTTTCTGGGAATCTGAGAGGGTTATTGATATTATTAAAGGGTATTTAGAAAAGGTTTATTCAGGAGAACTTGAGAATGAAAAACTGAAAGCATGGGTAGATAAATTCAATAATAATAAGTGGGCAGCTGCCAAAGAGTATTGGGAGCAGATGCTTAAAGGAATTAATGATGGTTTAAAGGATTAAGTTATCTTTTTAATTATACTCTATCAGAATAATGTAAGGTGATTCTTCATTGTGAAATCGTTTTTAATAGGAATAAAACTTTTCTTTGTAGATATTGCAAAATTTCAAAAAAGGTTAAAAATGAAGTATTTAAATTTAATAGTTATAGGGCTTTTAAAGAGTGTTTAAAATTATTCTACTAAATCTCGCGGGAATTTCGGAGAGAAACTAATATAGAAAAACTTCTAAAGGATTTTGACAAATCTTTTCCTTACAAACCCACAACTGAGCCATTTAACCTCAAAATTCACAACAATTTCTTAGAAAAAATAGAGAAAACTGATATAAAAATTAGTCATGAAAAAAGCAGGAAAAATAACTAAAATATTTAGATAGTGGACAATATGTCTACTTTCTAAAATTCTTGAAGTTAAATTTACTATAATTTTATAAGAAAATCCAAACTATTTTGGATAATATTATAATTTGAAGAGAAAATTAGTAAAAATGACAAGATGTAGGTATAAAATTTGGTTAACTTAAAATTGCATTTTTAATATGTTCTATATCAAATATAGGGCATATATGGGATATACATATTTATATAATTTTAGGTTGAATTTTGAAGATTTTTGATAATTTGTAGGTGTAAAATTTAGAAATATTTCTGAAGTTATTTTGTGTCAAATTTACGGAAATTTCAGAATTTCAAAAAAATTCAAAAAAATCAAGTATTAAAATTTTATAGCTATAGGGCTTTCAAAGAGTGTTTAAAAATTATTCGACCGGATTTCGCCGGAATTTCGGAGAGAAACCTTTTTGCAGTCTCTCCACTTCGCTTTGCCCGCTAAGCTATAAAAGTGTTCTTAGAAGTTAAAAACTTCTGCCCAAGCACAATAAATTATATATATTCATGTTTTAGAATAAGATTTTTCGTTTGAGGTTTCTCTCCGAAATTTCTGTCTTTCAACACGGCACTATTATAATTTTAACTCTAATATGTACTCTAACCTTAAAATTTCGCATTTTATGTAAATATAACTATATTAATACAAAAAATTTACAATTTTCTACATATATGTCTACTTTCTTAAAAATGTTTTTTATCCCAAAACTCGTTTTTTGTGTTTTTTTTATCAAATTCTTTTTAAAGAACTTGAATTTGGATTTATTTATGTTTGAAAAACTTACTTCCTTAGAACATCTCCACAATTCCTTTTTAATAGCTTATAAAGGCAGAAATAAGACAAGAGAAGTAATTGAATATAAACAAAATATCGAAGAAAATTTAATGAAGTTACAGAAAAATTTAATGTTATTTACATATAAACATAGAAAATATAGAACCTTCATAGTTGAGGACTCAAAAAAACGAGTAATC
>CAYLKB010000064.1:0-9445 GCA_964384165.1 uncultured Methanosarcinales archaeon | reverse complement strand
TGCTAATATTAAAAGTAATTACTATTCATTTTAAAAAGCTTATGTAAGAATGTAAATTATTAAGACAAATTTTATAAAGGAATATAATAACTAAATAATTATGAAACTAAATCCTAAATATTCATTCGAATACAATGCCATATTAAATCCAGAATTGGATGTGACTCAACTTATAGAGAATTTTGCCTCACTCATATCTGACAAGGATAGATTTCTATCATTGGTAAAGCTTATAGAATATAATTCAGACTTTATTGAAAAAACACTAGGTTGCAAATTACCTGGAAAAATTGATTTTTATATTGTTAGAACTGAGAAATTTAAATCTTTTTCAGAACCAGTAACTATTGAATACTCTATATTACCTGAAGAAATGTTATTATATCTGTTTAAGGAAGTAGTTAAAGTTTGCATTAATGCAAGATTTCCTGATGAAAAGACTAGAGAAGAATATGTTAATGCCTTTGTTGATTATGTGTTAGTTAATGGAGATTTTGGAAAGAAAGACTTTGTGAAATATGGTAAGAATCTTCATGAATATAGTAAGGAAAATTATGATGATTATGAGTACAAAGACATTGATTTTTGTCATAAAAGTTTAAAAAGACTAATTGAGGAAATGTATGAATAAAAATTGGTTGCAATAAGCCCTACTGCTTTTAGCATATTTGGTTTTGATATTAAATGGTATGGGATTTATTATTCAGTTGGATTTTTAGTATGTTATTTTCTTTTATTAAAATTATCAAAACTTAATGATGATTATGATAAAGAGAAGTTTGAAAATTTGTTTTTGTACTTTATGATATTTAGTGTTCTTGGAGGGAGAATATTTTATTGCATTTTTTACAATCCAGTATATTATTTATCTAATCCTTTAGAAATATTTGCTGTTTGGAATGGAGGAATGAGCATACATGGAGCATTTATTACGGGAATAATGACTTTATACTTCTTTTGTAAAAGATATGGCTGGAATCTTCTAAAAATCCTTGACCTATTTTCAATTCCAGTAGCTCTTGGGTTAACTTTTGGAAGACTGGCAAATTTTGTAAATCAGGAACTAGTAGGAATAGTGACAAATTCAAATATTGGCTTAGTCTTTCCGCTATATGATAATCAAAACAGATGGCCATATCAATTGTTTGCAAGTGCAAAAAATATGTTTGCATTTCAAATTCTGCTTTATATGTATTATTTTAAGAAATTAAAACCAGGAATTCTCTCTGCATGGTTTCTAATATTATATGGATTTGGAAGATTTTTTGTAGACTTCTTTAGGGTTCCTACAGTAGATTTAGGAATGATATCTCTTGGTCAATTACTATCTATAATAATGGGATTTGCTGGAATAATATTGTTTATGTATTCAAATAAGCAAAAATCCGAAAATAAAAATGTAGAATGTCAAAATATAGAAAATCAAAATCAAAGTTCTAAAAAAAATAATAATGTGAAACCAAACAAAAAAAAGAAGAAATCATCAAAAAAGATAAAAAATAAAAAATAAAATATAAAAATTAATATTTATCAAAGATATTTTTTCTAACATACATTATAGTAAAAGCCAAAAGTCCGAATATGTAAAAGAATGATGTAAGTAATATTCTTGATATCTCTGCAAAAAGAATAGCAAAACTAATTTTGTCACTTTTAATTGTTTCAATAACTAAATAATTCTGGACATCTTCTTTTGTTACTCCTGAATCAAATTTTCTCGATATTTCATCAAATTCAAAAATATTCTCACCTAAAAGAAATGCAATAGTAAAATTTGAGCTAATAAAATAATTTCTTTTGTAATCATACACCCCATCAATTATAAAGATATTTTCTGGAAAATCAGTTTTAAGTGAAATTTTATCATTTTCTTTATTTGTATTTATTGAATATATCAAATAATCTTCATGTATTTCACCCTTTGCAATATCAGAGAGAGAAGAACTAGATAAGAATCCCACATTAATATCTGTCTCCCCTAATTTATATTTAATCTGATTATCCCTTAAGAAAATACCATTCTTATCAAAATTTTTGTATAATGAACTTAATTCGTTTGCATATACTTTATTATCAGAAAATATTAATGAATCCTTGTTCATCTTGGAGTTTTTTGAATACTTATCAACTAATGAATTGTATTCAACTTGCAGGGTGCTTGAAAAAAATAATCCAATATAATAAAGAAAGAATATTATAATAATTACAAAAATTATCTTGTCAAAGAATATTTTATATTTCTCATATCTGAATAATAGAAAAATTGAAGTAGTTGCAAATAATATTATAGAAAGTAAAAGCTCAACAGCTGTTTTCAAATAATTGTCTATTAAAATATTTGTTACTGTATCAGTATGCAAATCTACTCCTTTTACTGAGAGCGATTTAGGTAAATCAATATTAATAGGATTAGTAATATTTGGGACTGCAACGGAAATTAAAAAAAAGAATATCAAAGAACTCAAAAATAAAATTGAAATAGATGAATTAAAATTTATTTTATTTTCACTAATATTTTTATAAAATATATAAAATGGCATTATCATAAGATAAAAGAAAACTATTAATGTTGTCAGATATACTAAAATAATTCCAAAACCTAATAAAAAATCATTTTGAATATTATAAAAATCTAAGTATAAATTACTATTTTTTATATCCAAAAAATTAAATAATGGAGTATGATACCTATTGTTTTCTTCATTTAAATTATCTATATGATCAAGAGAACTCATATATAATGTGTTTTGAGTTCCAATAGAATATGGTACAAGATATACACCAACATCAACAAGAAGATGTAGAGTAAGTAAAAATGAAATACCTATGAATACTGTTTTCTTATTAGAAAAAAGCATTATCAAATTTTTGTAAAAATCATTCCCAGTATTGCTAATGTCTCTTAATAAATATGAAAATCTTGACTCTGTATGATTATGTATATACAAAAAAAGATAGTAAATTAATCCTATTACTAAAATAAGTGCATCAACAGCCAAGGCAAACCATTCCATGAAAAAGTTAAAAATTACAACTCCAAAAAATAATGAAGTGAAGACTAAAATTAATAGTTCTAATATTGAACCATAACTTTTATTATCTAAATTAAAACTTCCAATGAAAGATTCTCTCTTGGCACCATAATTTAAATATAGGAATAATGAGATTATTATTATAATAATAAAACCAGCCAAATAAGAGAAATTAAGAAGAGCTGTATAATTTAAACTTGAAATAAATATTAGAAAATATTTAAATATTAAATAATTCTCAAGATTTGAGTTTTTAACATACAAAACCAAAGCTTTAACAACTGAAAAAATTGAAAATGATATTATTAACATTACATCATATTGCTTAATTCTTTCACCTATGAATATTTTAGTTAAACTGACTTTATAAAATATATAAGCAATAATAGACCACGATAACAGTTTTTTAAAAAAATCTAGATCTCCGCTTATAATATTTAAAAAATCAATAATATTTAAGAAAATAAAGAAAATGAAGAATAATTGCAAAAAGACTTTTTTAGTATGTAAATGTTCTATAAAATTGATAATTGAAATCATTTTACTAAACTAGGACTAAAAAGGTTTATAAATTTTTTTTGTCACAGATATATATGAAGTTAATCAAAAACTTATTTGATTTTGAAAAAAAATCAATATTCTTGATAAATCTATTTATAGTTATACTTATGATTTTAACATTTTATTTTGACCTTCCTACACAATATTTTTTCTATACAAACTTATTACTTACAATATTTTTATCATATCTGTTCTTTAAAAGGTCTAGAAAGTTGGCTAAAACTTTAATAACAACCAATCTTTTTTTGTTTTTTTACTTTCTTTATCCATATGTTGCAGAATTTTTTTTTGAAATTGTAGGCAATCAGAGTTATTTATTCATCCTATTTTATACAATTTTAGTTTCATATGCATTTTTGGTTTTTTCCGGCCATCAAAAAGATTTTATTGGGAAAGTTGAGAAGTTAAAACCTTCACTATTATTAATCATATTTGGAATAGGAATCATTTTTGGATTATTCTTCTACCTTGTAAAAGAACCTGTCCCCACATTTTTTGCTGAATTCTTATCACACCAAGATTTACTTGAGTTAGTAATTTTCTTAGTATTTACATCACTTGTAATTGCCATATCCGAACAGATGATTTTTGCAGGAGTTTTATTTAACAGCTACAAAGAATTAACAACACTTCAAGATGCATTTTATCAAACTTCCATTATTTTCGTTATGTTCCATATAATAAGATTTGAAGTACTGGTTAATGTTTATCACGCTACATTCCCACATTTTTATATATTATTTATTTCAGCATATTATATATTATTGTTTTTATTCATGTTGACAGGATTGTATTTTTATTCTATTAACTCAAAAAAATATTCAGGAAATATTTTTTATCCAATTATTTTGCATTTTGCAGCAGATTTTGGACTTTTTTTATTTTATATCTTGGGCAGTATAATGTAAATTGCCATACTCTCAAATCTTATGTTTTACTTTAAAACAAATATTCAAGAATTTTGCCTTCTTTTTCTTTATTTTCTCCCTAACACAAATTTTAATACTTTAAATATCAACTCTTAAGGCGTAAGAATTTATTATAAATGTATAATTCTGAAAAATGTTATGCTAGAGTCACTATTATTTAATGCTGAAAAGAAAACCAACCTATTAAGAATTTTTGTAATTTCTTTTGCTATAACTCTTACACTATCTATTGCAAATTACTTTATTGGAGGCAATTCATTATTCTTAGTATCATTTGTCTCCCTTGCATTATCATATCCAATTGTAAATTACATAAGGCAAATGACTGCTGATGAGATAGAAGAACAATTGGCATCAAAACATTTATTAAAAAGGCATGAAAAAGAGCTCGGAGTTTTTTGGGCGATATTTATTGGTGTATTAGCAGGATTTATTGTAACAAATCCTCTTATTAGTGATTATACTTTTCAAAAACAGTTTGTAGACTCTCTTTCAGGAGATATTATAAATGATACCAAATTGTTTGAAGCAATATTACTTAATAATACTGAAGTATTTTTTGTAACATTTATTTTAAGCATCTTAGTTTTCTCATCATTAATATTTGTGCTAGTTTGGAATATATCTATTATCTCATACTATATTTCAACACTTTCCCCTTTTTCTTCATCATTAACAACAATACTTCTTCTTCTTCCCCACGGACTGCTTGAGATTGGAGGATATGTATTTGCAGGAATTGCAGGTAGTTTGGTATCATATAGGATAGATAGGTTAAGAAAATTTAATCATAAATTAAATAATCAATTTTTCAAAGACATATCAATGCTTTTAATTTTAGGAATAATATTAGTCTTATTTGGTGCTGTTGTAGAAGTATTGTAAATTAACTTTATTCAATTTCCTTAAGTACTTCTTCAAGCATAGAAGATTTTTCTCTTGACAAATAATCAGAATTGATAAGACAAATAAATATCCCATTAAATCTTGAGATTCTGCTTTTTATATATTTTATAAATTCCTCAACCACAATAAAATTATTTGATGATAATAGTAAATCTAAATCTATCATAATAAAAGGGCTTTGGCTTTGTTCAAGAAAATTGTCAATAAAACTAATTAAGTTGTTAAGTTGCATTGGTTCTACAACATCAGAGTTTTCATCAAGATATTTCCTAACACTTTCTTTTCCCATACCATCTAGTTGATTAATCCAAGCAATTGGCGTTTTCTCAATATTGTATTTCTCCCTTATCATTCTTGGATTGTCCTGAGTAATAAGAAAACCTTCATATCCTTTTTTTGTTGCCTCAGCAAATTGTTCATGCATAAAATTTTTTTCTTTTTTTATGCAAACATATGACTCCCCTTGAATTACATTTATATCTAGTTCTCCACCAATTTTTTTTTCTTGAACAGGTATAAATTTCATTTTTACGAATTTTCCTTTATAATAAATCAAAATTAAATATTCTAAAAGAAGTCCATAAGTTAGAATAATAATTGCAATGAAATCTAGAATGAAGATTAAATATTCAGTAAGGAGTGAATTTACAATATTTATATAAAATATTCCATTTAAAAATCTAAGAAGTTGAGAGATTCCTAAGATTAATGCAGCAATTGCAATAAAGAGCCAAGGTTTCTTATAATCTTCTTGAAATACTTTGTTGAATATGTTTAAAGAAATAGAAATTGCTACTATTGATACTATTGCTGAAAATATTGAAATTATAGATCCGGATATCATTATAAATTTTAAAAATTATTAATTTATATAATTTTGTATCTCCTTATCAAAAATAAAATAATTAACTATCAATAAATAAATTATAATCATTTAGTAGTAGTTAAAAGACATAAATTTATAAAGAAATAAAAAGAGAGAATTTATATATTTGAAAAATGGTTAATGATGATAAAATTAAAGTTGCATTCAGCAAAATAAAAACAGATATGAGTTTATTAAAACATAAATTAGAGCAACTCGAAAAAGCACATTCCTTAAATGATGAAACAAAACAGCAAATAAAAAAGCTAAAAGAACTAAATATTGAGAATTTTGTTAAGGATATGGAAAATGAGTTTACAGCAATTAGCACTTTAATTAAAGAATTTAATGAAAGATTTAAAAAAAACTCATCCGAGATGGAAACTTTTGCTAATTTGCTTCAAAAATACCATTTAGAAATTGAAGACATTAAGAAATCCTTACTCTCTACTGAAGATAAAACTGAAAACACAAGTGTTGACCTTGATGCAATTAATACTAAAATTGATGATCTTCAGGAATTGCTTACAGAGAAAATAGAATTGGAAAATAATTCTCAAAAACTTGAAATAAATACCCAAATAGCTGATATTTATTCAGAAATATCAAAGCAAAATAAGAAATTTGAAAAATTTTTTGATGACTTGTCAATAAAAAGCAAAACTCTTGAAGAAATAAATACACACTTATCTAGTGCTATTGATGAAAGAAATGATAAGATTAATGATTTGCAAAACCAGATAGACCAATTTGAGATTATTGATGATTCAATATCAGATATTGACAATAAAGCAATCAAAAAGTCAGAGATAGAAAAACTTGAAGAAAAATTATTAAAAAAGTTTGAGATGAAAATAAATGAAAAAGAAAAGAATAATATAAAATTAACTCAAAAAATTTATAAATTAGAAAAGGAATTAGCACAAATTAAAAAAAAAGCATTTGACGATATTAATACTAAAATAGAAACACAAACAATAAAACTTGAAAATAAGATATCATCTGAATTAGCAGAACTAAAAATAGCAATCTTAAATGAAAAAAGCAAATCATTTTCAACTTCCATAAGTAATGCAAAAAAACACAATAATCAAGATAAAAATAAAAATGCTGATAAGGATTCAATTATCTTAAAAAAAAATAATTTATCTAATGAAAATGTAAAAGTTGACAAGAAAAAAGAAAGTAAAATAAAGAAAATAGCAAAATGGCTTTTTGTTGATGAAGAAGATGAAGATGAACAAATAACATCAATTAAAGGTCAAGTTAGAAATAAGTGAAAATAAATAAAAAAAGAATATTATTTTTAATTTTATATTATCTATGAGAAAAATAAAATAATTTTGAATCATTTTCAATTCTATCATATTTTACAAATCCAAATCTCTCAAATTGAATAGACGAATTTAATTTTAGTTTAGAAATTGGTTCAGTTATTCCAACTAATCTTTGGTTGTTTTGCATGATAATAGTTACTTTCTCATTTTCATTTGGTACAAAATGAATATTCCTTATTATGTTGAGTTTTTTATCATATTCTTTAGAAACAAACTCAACCATAATTACATTTTCCTGTTTTTCAAGTACTTTGAAATTACCAAAGTACATCATCCTAAATATATCACCTTCATTCAAATTATCAAAATCTATTGAGTCAATAAAAACTTGCTTCTCAATAGATATTTTTCTATAACCTTTGCTTTTATCATCAGGATGTTTAGCAATTTCAATTTCTTTATCAGGATAGTCTTCTATATTGAGTATTCTAAGAGTTTTAGGATTATGAACAAAGAAGTATCTCTCAGATATTTTTTCAAGTATTTGTTTGTTAAAATAGTCAAGGCCTTTGTTGTATTCTTCCATTGTAATTTTTGAGTCTCTTTTTGAAATACCAAGTGAGATAATAAATTTTCTAAAAGCTTCTGCTTTGTATCCTCTTTTTCTATAAGATGCTATTGAAGGTACTCTTGGGTCGTCCCAACCATCATACTTGCCATCATTAATTAATTCAGTAAGTTTTGATTTTGAAAGCTCTGCATCTTCAAACTTCATTCTACCTGTATGAAAATAATGTGGTGATTTAAAACCTAGGGCTTTATGAACCATTTTTTGCCTTTCCATATTTATTTCATGGTCTTTGCCCCGAATTACATGTGTTATGCCCATAACTGCATCATCAATTGACACAGCTAAATGCATTGTAGGCCAAACCCTATATTTTTTATTAACACGGGCATGATTATTCTCATTAATTCTTGCAAGAGAAAAAGCCCTCATAGCAGGATTCTTATTCTCAATATCTGATTTGAATCTAACTACAGCTTCTTTTTCTTTAATTTCACCATTCATGAATTTATTGAAATGCTCTATTTGTTCTTCATGTGGAAGTTCTCTATGTGGACATGGTTGCTTTGAATCAATATAGGACTTAAAAACTTCACTATCACAATAACATACAAATGCATTGCAAGTTTCAATCAAATCTCTTAAATATTTATAATATATCTGCAATCTGTCTGATTGATAAACTACTTCATCAATATCATTATCACATACCCATTTTATATCATCAATAAGATATGCATAATTTTTAATATCTATATTATCTGGATTAGTATCAGCTATTCTTAAAATAAATTTTCCATTAAATTTTTTTTTAATTTCATAATTAGCAACAATACTAAAAAGATGACCAAGATGAAGATGTCCTGATGGAGCAGGTTCTATTCTGACAATAATTGGTTTGTCAGTATCTTCTAATTTTGGTAGGAGTTCTTTTTCTTTTTTTTCTGGTTTCTCCTTTGATTTTTTAAAAAAATCTGGTTCTAACTCTAGTAATTTTTTATTTTGTTTTTCATAATTTATCTCATTTACCTGAGAGGTTATGTTGTTAATTAAATTCGTATAATGGGCCATGTCATTTTTCATTTCTGGAAATAACGGCATGCATTTACCAATAAGTGCTTTCGGATTTGCTTTTCCATTAAAATTGATAGCATTCTTTAATGCTTCAATAAAAACAAAACTCTCAAATTTCTCTTCATCAATGCTCATATATTAATTATTATTTTATAATTTATAAGGTTTGCCAGCAATTTATAGTATTGTGGTTTCCCAAAACTTTTTCGTAATATTAATAATATTGATATTAT
>CAYLKB010000063.1:3890-9541 GCA_964384165.1 uncultured Methanosarcinales archaeon | reverse complement strand
CTAACCTTTATATATTTTATTCTGCTTAAAACTTTTAAACTCCGAACGGAGCTATGGCATAATAAAGTTTATATACTCTTTTGAATATAATTTTTTATGGAACAAGAAAATGATTCTAATAATTCTGAAGTACCGCTTTTAACTTTTAATTCATTATATAATCTTTTAAGAGAAGAGAAAGGAAAGAAACCTTTACAAAAGCTTCCTGAGAGATTTTATGACGCTCTTGCAAATTATTTTGAGGAAAAGAAGAAGCAGATAAAAATACTTAGAGAAAAACAGGATTCGAAGGAAAAAATTAATAAAGAAGAGAATGTATATAATAATTCAGTTAAAATTACAAATGAACTATTAAGTGTTAGATGCGTAAAAATTTCAAATATAGCTGTTAAAAATCAAATCTTCGGTCAAGAAATCTTTTCTTGTGAGAATGTGCTTGAAGATGAAGAGCAATATCTAAGTTCAGTTTCTAATGCAACAAATGGTTTAAAGAAGAGGGCTTTTAGGAAAAAATGAGAAGATATAGTTTATCAAGTGAGAAACATTTTATACTGATACTTAGTATAATCTTTTTAGTTTTGACATTTTTTGTAGTTAAAGATATTTTTGCATTAATTATTTATAGTATGATTTTATCTTATTTTCTTGTTCCTTTATTTAATTATTATCAATCTAAATTTCATAATAAGAGAATTAGTTCATTATTAACTTTAGTTAGTGCTACAATAGGGTTATTCTTGCCAATTGTTTTTTTATTTTATTTTATGATTTTAAGTTTACTTAAACTTATTATAGATTACAAATTTTATTTGGAGAATCCTGAAATATTGAATGAGACTATATCTCATTTTTTGGGTTTGTTTACGGACTCAACTTCTATAACAACTATTGATTTTAGTGAATTTATTAAGACTTTTGTAAATTATATGATTGATTTCTCAAATAATTTTTTATTTTTAATTCCAGAAATGATTATATATTTTTTTATTGTGCTTTTTATTAGTTATTATATTTTAGTTCATAGCGAGTCAATGTTTAGAGCAATTAATGAGTATATACCAATGAATTTAAGAAAACAAAATGAAATCTTAAGAAATATTACAAGAAATTTAAAAGTACTTTTTAGAGGTTATTTTTTAACAGGACTTATTCAAACTTTAGTTGCAGCTGTTGTATATCTTATTTTTGGAGCTCCAAATTTTTTGATATTGACTTTTTTAACATTCATTACTAGTATTATTCCATATGTGGGGACTCCAATAGTGTGGGTTCCACTAGGTGTTTATATGATAATAACAGGTAATGATATATCTGGGTTTGGAATTTTAATCTGTGGGGCTATATTTATTAGTACTATTGATAATTTTTTAAGGCCTATTCTTATGAGTGATAGTGATACTGTACCACCTCCTCTTGTTTTTATTGGATTTGTTGGTGGGATGTTTGCATTTGGTATTGAGGGAATTATTTTGGGTCCAATAGTAATTTCAATTACAGCAATTTTGCTTAAATATTTAAAGGAATTTTATGAGTTAAAAGATAGGGCAGATTAGTTTTTTATTTATTTTCTAGTTCGAGAAAGTAGTAATTCTCATTATTTATTATATTATAATATTATTAATATAGATATTATTAATTTAGTTTTTATTAATTTAGTTTTTATTAATTTTGTTTAAAAATATTTTATATTATGTTTTATGAATAATTTTGGCATTTTATTATATACTATTTGTTTTTATATCAGTTATAAATGTATTTTAGGTATAAGATTTTTAAAATAGAAATATTTTCTACAAGTTATTTTTATATATTTAAATAAGAAAAAATATATCCGACATATATTTAAACATATGTTGTTTTTTTATATTATGGAAGAAAGAAAAATTATTAAATTTGGGAATTCATCTTATATAATTACATTGCCTTTTGAGTGGATGAAAAAAAATAATCTTGGAAAAGGGGATAAATTAAATTTAATGGAAATGGATAAATCTATTATTTTGTCTAAGGGTAGTTTTAATAATGAAAAAAGAGCCCAAATTGATATTAGTGACCAGCATTTAAAAACTTTTAATAGAGAATTGATATCTTATTATTTGAAAAATTACAGATATATTAAGATTATTGGTAATAATATAATTGAGAAACTTGATGAGATTAAAGTGTTAAAAGAAAAATTGAGTTCTGTTGAAATTACAGAAATTCAGAAAGATTATGTTATTTTAAAAGACTTGACAGCGGCATCTGAGCTAGATGTTAAAAGTTTAATTAAGGAAATTGTTGAAATGGAGAAGATTTTTTTTGATGAACTAATGGTAAGAGATAATGGGAATAAATATTATTTTTTGTCTAACTTAGATTCTAATGTAAATAAACTTGCTTTTTTGGCTTTTAAAGGATTAAATTATAATCTTGAATCTCTAAATGATATATCTCAGGTGAGAAATACTATTTATTATTGGAGAATTGTATCGTCTATTGAAACAATAGGAGATATTATCAAAAGAATTGCAAGATATTTAAAAGATAGTTCAAAAGAAGAGAACCATCATTTATGCAATACACTTAAAGATATTAGAAAATATTATGATTTTGTTACTAATATGCTTTATGAAGATGTTGGTCTTGAAGAAAATCTTAAGGTTTATTATGATAAGAAACAATCACTTCTTAGAGAGTTTGATACAATGAGAGAAGGTTTTGAGAATAATATTAATTTATATCTTGTTATTTCTCAATTGTTTAAAGATATAGTTGGGCAACTTGACCATATTATTTTGTCAGTAATCGATATCAATACTAATTAATAAAGTTTGAATTTTTTATTTTATAAGTAAAAACTTTTGTAGCTTCCTAATTTTGTTAATTTTTTTGCATAGAAGTTTATTTCATCAAGTGCTAGTATTACTCTTTCTTCATCAAGACTTCCTTGAAAGTCTACAAAAAATATATAGTCAAAGTTAGTTTTTTTTGATGGTCTTGATTCTAATTTTGTTAAATTTATGTTATTTGTTGCAAATGCACCTAGACATTTATAGAGTGCTCCAGGGATGTTTCTTGTTTTAAAAATTAAAGTTGTTTTGTCTGGTTTTGGCAGATTTTTTTCAAATTCAAATGTTTTTCCTTTTTTTTTAACTAGAAAAAATCTTGTTACATTTTCATTGCTGTTTTGAAATTTATCTTTTAATATTTTTAGATTGTAATGTATTGCAGCGGTGCTACTTGATATTGCTGCTATGTCATTTCTTGATGAGTTTGATACATATTCTGCTGAACCTGCAGTGTCAAGGTATGAAACTGGTGTTAATAAATTTTTAAATAAAAATTTTGAGCATTGCTGAAGTGCTTGGGGATGGGAGTATACTTCTTTAATATTTTTAAAGTTGGTGTTTTTTTTTGCTAGTAGAAGATGATTTACTTTTAGATAGTATTCACCAATTATTTCAATATTTTTTTCTGCTAGTAAATCTACGGTTTGTGTTACGCTTCCAGCATTTGAGTTTTCAATTGGGACAAAGCCAAGATAAGTTTCTTTATCAATTTTCTCGAATAAATCATTGAAATCTTTTGATGATATGCTGTTTGTTTTAATATTTATTTGTTTTGAGTAATTTTCGAGTGCTAGTTCTGAATATGCTCCAGGTTTGCCTTGATATGCAATATCAATTTTCATTTTTACTAAGTTCTATAGTTATTTTCACTTCTTTTTTTTCAGTTACTAAGTTAGCTTTTCCAAATTCTATAATTTCAGATGTTGTAACAGATTTTAAATCTTTTATGGAGTTTTCAATGAATTCTTTTGTTTTTTTAGAACATTCTATAGTAAGTTTTTTGATTGGAGTTTTCATTGATGCATGATTTTCAGATTTGTATTTTCTTACTGTCATTATTATTGCAATAAATTCCTCGCCACATAATAATGTTTCATCATCAATATTGTATTTGTTTTCGGGCCATTGACAATGATGAATTGATGTTTCATTTTCATAGTTTTTATATAAATTTTGGTATATTTCTTCTGTGATATATGGCATTATTGGTGCGATGCCTTTAAGACTTGCAAATAGCACTTCATATAATGTTTTTTGTGCTTTTAGAGTTTCTTTTGTTCCGTATTCTTTAGGTTGCCAAAGTCTTTGTTTTACTATCTCGATGTAATTGTCTGCGACATCTCTTAGAAAGAATAGTTCAAATACTGATTTTGCTTGAGCATAATCGAAGTTGTCAAATGCTATAGTTGCTTTTTTGCATGTTCGTTCAAGTTTTGCAAGTATCCATTTATCAATTGAATTCAATTCATCATCTTTTTTTAGTTTGTCTTCTTTTTTAAAATTTTCAAGTAATATTGATGCAAAATTATTAGCATTAAATATTTTATTTGCTACTTTGATTCCTGTTTGGACTTCTTTTTCTTGATATGACATGTCTTGGCCAAGTTTTGATGCCGCAGCTAGGAATCTTATTGCATCGTTTGAGTATTTTTGTACAATGTCTTGAGGTGCTATTGTGTTTCCTTTAGATTTACTCATTTTTTTTCCTTGTGGGTCGAGCATCCAACCTGAAACTGCAACATGTTCGAATGGGTTTATGTTGTGTAGTAGATTTGTTTTTGCCATTGTATAGAAAAGCCAGAAATTAATTATATCATGAGCTTGAGGCCTTAGAGTCATTGGAAAGAGTTTCTTTTTTGTTATTTCATTATTCAATTTATTTATTGATAAGGTCGGGCTTGATGCTGATGTGAACCAGGTATCAAATACATCTTTTTCTGGCTCAAATTGAGTACTTCCACATTCGCATTTTTTTATAGGAGGCGTATCTTTGCTTGGGTCTGCTGGTAGTTGGTTTTCATTTGGCAAAATATGTTTAGAGCATTTTTTGCAATGCCATACGGGAATTGGAATGCCAAAGTGTCTTTGTCTTGAGAATCCCCAATCCCAGTTTAGGCCTTCAATCCAATTTTCCAGTCTATGTTTCATGAATTCTGGATGCCAATTAAATTTTTGAGCCATTTCCCAAAAGTATTCTTTTTTGTCAAGGTATTTTACGTACCATTGTTTTGTTACTAAGAATTCAACTTCGGCTCCAGAACGCTCTCCAACATTTACTATTTGAGTTTTTTCTTCTTTGAAAATAATGTGATTTTCATTTTCCATATCAATAATAATTTCTTTTCTTGCTTCCTCTGCTAGTTTGCTTTGATATTTACCACATTTCTCATTGAGCTTCCCTGCTTTATCAAGTACTTCAATTGGAGTTGCTTTGTGTCTTGCTGTCCATTCTATGTCTTCAAGGCCTCCATATGTACAAAAATATGCAATACCTGTACCAAAGTCTGCTTTTACTGCTATGTCATGTGAGATTATTATTTCTCTGTTTACAATAGGAATTGTAATTTTTTCTCCTATTAAGTCTTGGCCTTTTAGTTTTTCAACAACTTCATATTTGTAGTTTTTGAATTTTTCTTCATAAGTTTTAGCTCCTGTTATCCAGTATTCATTTTCAATTTTTAGTTTTACATATTCTCCTTTGTCTTCAACTGACATTCCAATAACAGCAAAACATAATTCTGGCCTAGTTGTTGCGTATATCACGTATGTGTTTTGAGAATTTGAGATAAAGTTAATAAAGTTGAAGCAGTTGTGTCTACT
>CAYLKB010000063.1:0-3880 GCA_964384165.1 uncultured Methanosarcinales archaeon | reverse complement strand
TTTTGGCTTTTACATAGTTCAAATATGCTTTTCTTTCAATATCTTCAAGTTCTGCTTGGGCAATTGTTGTTTGAAAAACTCTATCCCATGGGACTGGGCCTTCTCTTTGTTCAATTAGTCCTTTGTTATATAGCTCAATAAATGATTGCTGTGAAATTTTTTGCGAATATGGGCTTATTGTTGAATAATTTATGTCAAAGTCGCATGAAAGTCCAACATTTTTAAAATCTGATATGAAATTTGGTCTTTCATTATCTAAATAATCCATAGTAATTTTTACTGCTTCTTCTCTTGAAATATTTCTTAGATTAACTTTTTTGTTTTTCTGTACAAGTTTTTCTGTTGCAAGACCATTATCATCAGTTCCAAAAGGGTAGAAAACTTCATATCCTTTCATTCTTTTATATCTTGCAATAAAGTCTGTTTGAGTGTAGGAGAAAGCATGGCCAATATGCATTTTTCCTGAAATTGTAGGTGGTGGTGTGTCTATTGAGAAAATTTCTTTTGTGGTATTTTCGTCAAATTTGTATATGTTATTATCTTCCCAGAATTTTCTAATTATTTCTTCTTTTTCTTTTGGATTGTATTTTTTTTCAAATGCCATTTTATCTAGAAAAAACAAAATTAAAGTTATTTATATATCTTTTTAACTATAAAGTATTTTTATTTAAAAGAATAAGATTTTATAGATTTTTTTTTAGTTATTTTTATGGATTGTCCATTTTGTAAAATAAATTTTAAGAAAAATCCTATTATAATGGATGGTAAATATTCTGTTGTGATTCCAAGTAATCCTAGTTTAATGATAGGCCATCTTTTGATATTACCTAAGAGACATGTTGAGAAAATCTCAGATTTAGATAATGGGGAATTATTGATAATTTTTAATTTTTATCAAGGAATTTCAAGAAATTATTTTATAGAAAATTGCAGATGGGTGTGATATTAGACAACATTTTAGGCCTTATGAAAAACAAGGAAGAATAAAAGTAAATCATCTGCATTTACATTTGCAACCAAGACAGGAAAATGATGAAATTTTTAATAAGACTCAGGTTTTTGAGTAAGAAATATTTAAGGATTTGACTAAAGATGATATAGATAAAGTATTAAATTTTTTTTTATCAGATTAAATTTTATTATTTTTATTTATATCTTAAAAGTTCATCTCCCATTAATATATAATGTTGCAGTTCTACTGGTCTCCAATTATCTTCTATTAAATCTGCATTTAACCATGATGCTATTTCTTCAGCATTACCAATGGTTGCACTTAAGCCAATAATTCTTATCTTTGGATATTTTGCTTTGAATATGCTTAATAATATTTCAAGAGTTGGGCCTCTTTTTTCATCATTTAAAAGATGTATTTCATCAACAATTAGCAATCCTAGATTTTCAATTATGTCTGTTCCATGTCTTATTAGAGAGTCAAGTTTTTCTGCTGTTACAATTAGCAGGTCGTAATCGTAGTTGTATTTTTCATTTTGAAGTTCACCAATTGATATTCTGACTTTGAATATATCTGAGTAATTTTTTGAGAATTCTTTATATTTTTCAGATGCTAGAGCTTTTAAAGGGACGATGTATATAACTTTTTTATGTTTGTTTAATATATTGTCAATCATTGCAAACTCAGCAACTAGTGTTTTTCCACTGCCTGTTGGAGTGCAGACTATTTGATTATTGTTGTTTTCAAAGAGACCTTTATCAATTGATTTTATTTGTGATGGTCTTAATTCTTTAATATTTTGTTTATTTAATATTGCTTTTATATTTTCAGGAATTTTGTCAAATATTTTTTTAGTCATTTATATATATGGTTAAAATTAGGTTATTTATATTTATTTGCAGAATATTTTATCGTTATTTTTGTTCATTTGAATTAAATGGGGTTTGTTTGTCTCTGATTGTAAATAATAATTTTTTTATATGCTTTAGGGTTTCATTCTTTTCTGATGGCAAACATTTTTATTATACACGGAGCATATGGTTCTGCTGAAGGGAATTGGTTTATGTGGCTAAAAGATGAGCTTGAAAAATTAGGACATCATGTCTTTGTACCTCAATTTAAAACTCCTGAAGGTCAATGTCTTGAATCTTGGAGGGAAACTTTTTCTAAATATGAAAATTATGTTGATGTAAATACGATATTAATAGGTCATAGTCTTGGGTCTGCATTTCTTCTTGATATTTTAGAGAATATAAATTTTAAAGTTAGGGCAAGTTATTTTGTAAGTGGTTTTGTTGGAAATTTGGGAATTGATAAATTTGATTTAATTAATGATACATTTGTGAATAAAGGTTTTGATTGGGAGAAAATAAAAAATCATTGCTGGAAGTTTTTTCTTTATGCTTCAGATAATGACCCATATGTTCCATTTGATAAGACTTTAGAGTTATCATTAAACCTTAGTGGAGAATTATCTAAAATTATTGGTGCTGGTCATTTTAATACTGATTCGGGATATGAAAAATTTGAGATGCTTCTTGAAGATATTAAAAAAGAATTGTAGTATATATTATTTCAACCAACCATTTTTTTCACCTATTTCAATATTTTTTTCAAATAGATAATTTGTCAAGGATGATGTTGATGTTATTTCTTTTTTGTAGTCAATAAGCATTTTTTTTGTAATTTTCATTTCTTTCCAATTTTGTCCTCTTGTTGATATATTAAGATTGTCTGGTTGAATTTTATCAAAGGCATTTACAATACATGATTCTTTTGTTTTTTTGTTTTCATATTCTTCAAATAGATTTAAGAGTCTTGATTTTTCTTTTTCGTTTAAAAATGAAAATAATTTTTCGGCTGCTTTAAATTCATTTTCTTTTATTTCTTTTTCTTTTCCTTTTTTGTCAAATGAAAAAATATCTCCTGTGTATATTTCAGGTAGGTCGTGTATAAGAGCAATTTCTAACATTTTAGTATAGTCAAGATTTAATTCTTTTAATTCGTCTTTAAATATCAAAATATACATTGCTAAATGCCAACTATGGTCTGAATTTGTCTCAGAATTTAAATCAATCTTTTTTATTTTTCTATTAATTATTTTGAACTTTTCAATTTTATTTAAAAATTCAATTTTTTTATCTATATTATCATAATTCATATATTTTAATAATTTTAGAATTATATAATTGTTTTGATTTTTTATAATATTTAAATTTTAAGAAATTAATAATTTTAAGAATTTTTTTAATTTTGAGTTTCTTTTTTTGTTGCAGCTACTCTTCCACCTTGCCATTGGCCTTCATACTTTCTTGCTAAATCTCCTGTTGCAGTTTGAAATATAACATTTGCTATTCTTGAACCAAGTTCAATTGTTATTTCTTGTCCGCCAACATTTGCTAGACCAAATGTTAAAGGGCCTGTGTATCCGGGGTCTGTTTTTGTTGCTCTTAACATTAAACCAGATCTTTGAAGAGTGCTTCTTGGAAAGACTTGCGGAACTAAATAAACAGGTTCTTTTCCTTGTTCAACTTCAATTTTTATTTCAGGAGATGAAATTTCTTCAATAGTTTTTATTAATACATAGTCTCCTGGTTTTAATGTTATTTCCTTATCTTTTTTTTCTATTGATGCTATAAGTTCAATATCTGGAGTTTTTCTATCTTTTATGCCTAAAAATCCAGAAGAGGTTAGTTTGTATACTTCACCGAATCTTATGTCTATTCCAACACCCTCTGGGTTTGTTAGTTCTCTTTCTGAAAGATTTGTGATTAAATTGTAGTCTTTGTTTAATTCAAGTATTTTTTTTGCTGTCAGTATCATTTTGATAATAAGAAATTAATTTGGAATGTTTATATAATTTTCTATAAAGTAGCTCCGTTCGGAGTTAAGTAATATTTAACAAATATTTCTTAATCTGAATATTTT
>CAYLKB010000062.1:0-9677 GCA_964384165.1 uncultured Methanosarcinales archaeon | reverse complement strand
AAATATTCAGATTAAGAAATATTTGTTAAATATTACTTAACTCCGAACGGAGCTCCTAAATAATCAACTTTAATAAAATTAATTTTTATTATCACTTATTTATTTATTTTTTGTAAACTTCTATAAAAGACTCATAATTTATATTAATTAGATTTCATATAATAATCTTAAGATACAACAACTTTTACTGTATCAATTTTCTTAGAGGAGATAAGTTTCTTATAAAAATTTCTAATCATTTCTGCATCACCCTTAAACAAAACAATTTCCATGCACATTGAATTTTTCAATTCATGATGGATATGAGTTGTTACAATCCCATGAAGAGAATGCCTAAGCCTTGAAAACTCATCTGTGTTAGACTCATCATGAGTAACTATAACTGTACCTTCACATATACCTGAAAGCTCTGAAAGTTTTCTGTATTCTTGTGTAAGCGCCCTAACTCCTGCCCTTACAATCTCAGACCTTCCTGAAAAACCAAGTTCCTTTTGAATTATATCCATTTCATTTAAAATTTCTTTATTTAGTGATATTGAAATAATCTGTGCCATAAATATAATAATTAATAACTTTTTATATATTTTATGATAATTGTTATTAACAATACCTTTATAAATTATTAACACCATCTATTAATATGAATACAAAATATTTAGTTTTTACAATAATGCTGTTAATTATCTCAGGATGTACAACAGCTCAGCAACAAACAGACAATGGTAAAATAAAAATTTCAACAACATTTTATCCAGTTGAAGAAATCACAATAGCAGTTACAGGCAATTTAGCTGAAGTTAGCGTAATAATACCTGCAGGTACAGAACCCCATAGCTTTGAACCAAATCCAAAACAAATTGCAGAATTTTCTGAAAATGATGTATTTGTTACAATGGGATTAATGTTTGAAGAAATTGAGAATGACTTTATTAATGCAAACTCCGACATTGCTGTAATTGAAACAGAAGATGTTGTAAATAAACTTGAAGCAAAAGACCACCATGATGAACACGAAGAAGAACACGAAGAAGGACATGACGAACATGAAGAAGAACACGAAGAAGGACATGACGAGCATGACCACGGAGCATACGACCCTCACACTTGGCTCTCAATTGAAAACATGATAATAATGACAGACACAATAGCAAAAGAATTATCAAAATTATATCCTGAACATGAAAAAGAATTTACTCAAAATGCTCAAAATTATATTGCTAAACTTGAGACTCTTGAAAAAGAATTCAGTTTAAAATTAAGCAATTGCAATAAAGACAAAATTATTGTAAACCATAAAGCATTTGGATACTTAGCTGATAAATACGAATTTGAACAAATTAGTGTTGCAGGCTTCACCCCTGAAAGCGAACCAAGCCCAAAAGCAATACAAAGCGTTATTGATACTGCAAAAGAATATGAATTAAAATTCGTATTTAGTGAAGGCCAGCTTGACAAAAAAACTGCCCAAACTATAGCAAACGATTTAAATGGAGAAGTATTAGAATTATATCCTATTAAAATAAATGATAACATAGATTATTTCTCCCTTATGAGAGAAAATCTTGCTAGTCTTTCAATCGGACTTGAGTGTGAATAAATTAAATGAATAATAATAAAAAACCAATTGTTGAAGTAGAGAATCTTAATTTCTCATACAATAAAAATAATATAATTCTTGATAATGTATCTTTTAAAATTTTCAAAGGAGAACTAGTTGCAATAATTGGACCTAATGGAACAGGAAAATCTACATTAGTTAAAATATTAAGTGGTCTTATAAACACAAAAGATGTAAAAAATTCTGTAAAAATCAATTCTAAAATATCATATATTCCTCAAAAATCAAATACAGATAATAACTTTCCTGCAAAGGTAAATGAACTATTAAACCTTGAATGCTGTAATTGTTCTGTAAGAGATGAAGTGTTAAAAAGTCTAAATATAGATACTCTTCAAGAAAAACAATTCAAAACTCTATCAGGAGGCCAACAACAAAGAGTATTAATTGCAATGTCTCTTCTCTCTGAACCAAATATTTTAATACTTGATGAACCTACTGTAGGAGTTGATAAAAAAACTCTTGAAGAATTTTATAAATTATTGAAAAAATTAAATAAAGAAAGAAATTTAACAATACTTTTTGTTACACATGACATATCAATGCTTAGTAATTATTTTGATAAAACAATCCACATACACAATAAAAAAGTATGTATAGAAGACTCATCAGAATTAGATAAAAGTTTAAATGATACTTATCCAAAATCATTTCATAAAATTATTCACAATCACAATCACAATCACTAAAAAATGCTAGAAATATTAAGTTATGAATTTATGCAAAGAGCCCTAATAATGGGCTTTATAATAGGAATTGCTACATCATTAATAGGAGTATTTCTTGTATTAAAAAGATTATCCCTTCTTGGAGACTCATTTGCCCATGCCTCATTTGGTGGAATAGCTCTTGGATTTGTTCTAAATTGGAACCCATTACTTACAGCACTTGGATTTATCACATTAGCATCTCTTGGTATTGACAAACTAATAAATAAACTAAAATTATATTCAGAGAGTGCTATAGCAATTGTATTATCATTTGGGATGGCATTTGCATTAATTTTGATAAGTCTCTCAGACCAGATGAATCAAAATATTTTCTCATACCTGTTTGGTTCAATATTGACTTCAAATAATACTGACATAATATTAGGCCTTATAATATTAATATGTATCATTATCTTTTATACCCTATATTACAAAAAATTAATCTATTCAGCATTCAATAATGAAATTGCAATAGTAAGAAATAAAAACACAAAAATAATTGACAAAATATTCATAATCCTTGCTGGACTTACAATAGTAATTTCAATTAGAGCAGTGGGAATTTTACTTATCTCTGCACTTCTTGTAATTCCAGCAATTACTGGCCTAAGACTTGCAAAATCATTCAAGCAAACATTTATCATATCAGCAATTGTATCAGTTGTTGGTATATACATAGGAATCTTTTTTGCATATTATTTTGAGATTCCGACGGGAGGTTCAATTGTAATGAGTTTAATAGTTTTATATCTTTTTAGTTTAATTATAAAAAGAAATTAAAAAAAATATGCTATTCTCATTAAAGAAATTATTAAATACATTTTAAATAACAATCAAACCAATATAAAATGCACCTATATAACCAATAGTATATGCAATAAAAATATATAATGAATATTTCAAATATACTGCAAATGTTAATTCTTTTATTTTACACATTGCAACAACTCCAGCTGCTGAACCTATAGAAAGTAATGAACCTCCAACACCTACTGCATATGTCAATGCTATCCATCCACTCTGACTCATATCAATACCTGCCTTTAACATAGCAGCAGTTAAAGGAATATTATCAACTACTGAAGATAAAATACCTATTAAATAATTAGCAACTGAAATTGGCATAAAATCATATAAAAAAGTAACTTTTTGCAATATTCCAATTTCTTTTAGCATTCCAACTAGAAGCAAGACTCCCAAAAAGAAAAACAATGCCTCAAACTCAACTACTCTAATATAATCTAAAATCTTTAAATCCTCATTATTTCTTCTTTTATGATGCCACCCAATAAGAAACATTACTGAGAGTCCAAATAAAAACATCAAAACTGGAGGGATATGATAAAAAACATGACCAAGAATTATCATAATAATTGTCAATAAAAAAGTTATCGCAATTTTTATATCAATAGTATTAATTACATTTTTCCTCTTCTTAATAACCAATATCTTATTCATTCCCCTTGATATTAAAAAATAAATTACAAGAAAACTTACAAAAGAAGGAATAAATAGCCATAATAAATTTGCCATCTCTACTTTACCTTCTAAAAAAATCATTAAAGTTGTAACATCACCAGTAATTAATGCAACACCTCCTGCATTTGCAGCAAAAACGACTAAAACGGCATACTTAATTAATTTTTTTCCTTGTATCTTCAAAGTAAGCAAAATAGTAATTGAAACCAAAGTTGCAGTCAAGTTATCAGCAATTGAAGAAAAAATAAATGTAAAAACTCCTATAGCAAACATCAGTTTTTTTTCACTAATTTTCTTTGGAAGAGAATTATAGACAACTTTCTCAATAAAACCTTTTTTATCCATATATGCAACAAAAGTCATAGCAGAAATTAAAAAAAGCCACAATATTGCAATTTCCAAGATATTCTCTTCAAAATCATGTTCTAAATGTTCAAGTCCTAAAAAACCTGCAAAAAGAAAAAGTACAATCCATACAAAAGTTCCAAAAAATAAAGTTGATTTTGCCTTATTCATTTTTAAAGTCTCTTCAAGAATAATAAGACCAAATGCTATAAAAAAAATCATAGTTAAAAAAATCTCTAAAAACATTAATTATTAATCACCCATATCACTATCAAATAATGGTTATTAAACTACACTTTATAAATTAAGATTATCTGTGAAATATCACAGAATAAAACTGATAATTATTAATTTTATAAAATAATCACTTTTCAAGAATTAAATCAAATTAAGAAAAAATGAAGTTAGTCATTACAAATTACTAAAATATCATTATTGTAACCACTAAAAAATAATTTTTTTCATACATAAAATATATAAAAAACTAATATTATAATATTATATGGCATTTGAAAAAATTATTGAAACAATAACGTATATAATTAATAACAATTCAGGAATTGACTTTATACTAGCAATATCCATATTCATTGGAATTTATTTTTTATTATTTATATTAAAAAAATTCTTAAGATTGAAAATAAAAAAAACATTTGAAAAATTAAGAACAAGAAAAATAACAACAATATTAAGCAAAGTATTTGACAAATTAGGACTAATTTTTTATTTCTTCCTGCCCCTTTATGTTTCCATATCATATTTAAATTTCCCACAAGAAATTAATCAAAAAATTCTTGAGCCTCTTTTATATTTGCTTATATTATATTATATGATGATATTAATTGGAATAATCCTTGACATATTTACTCAAAAACTAATAGTTAAAGAAGACAAAGATGAAAATGGTATGTCACCTTCCCTAATTATTAGCCTTGAAATGCTTATTAAAATAATTTTATGGTCTATTGGTTTACTTGCAATTCTATCTAATTTAGGTTTTGACATCACAGCAATTATTGCAGGCCTTGGTATTGGAGGAATTGCAATAGCATTTGCTCTGCAAGGAATACTAGCCGACTTATTTGCATCATTTTCATTATACTTTGATAAACCTTTCAAAAAAGGCCATTTCATTATAGTGGGGGATGACATGGGAGTAGTTGAAAATATTGGTCTAAGATCAACAAAAATAAATACATTAAGAGGAGAACTACTTATAATATCTAACAAAGAACTTACTTCATCAAGAATCCATAATTTTAAAAAAATGTATGAAAGAAGAGTTGTATTCAAAATAGGAATAGAATACAATACAAGCCTTGAAAAATGCAAAAAAGCAGTTGAAAATATAAAAAATGCCATAAAATCAGCAAACAATGTTAGATACGACAGAGTCCATTTCTCATCTTATGGAGACTTCAGTTTAAATTATGAATGCGTCTATTATGTTTTAACTCCAGATTACAACGAATACATGGACATTCAGCAAGATATAAATTTCAAAATAAAAGAAAGCTTTGAAAAAGATAAAATAGAATTTGCATTCCCAACTCAAACCCTATATTTAAGAAAATAAATCTCTTTCTAATATTGAATTCAATAGTAGTAACATAAATCAAATTTATAAATAAGAATATTTAATTTACTAATATGTACAATAGTATTTCTAAGGAATATAGAGAACAAATATCCCTTATAGATAGATTTATACCTGGAAGAATAAATTTTTTCAAAAAACAAAGAAGAGAAAGAATTATAGAAAGATTAAAATATAGAAATTATGTAAAAGAAGCAAACATAGACCCTCTCACAAAATTATTAAGAAGAGAAGTATTTATGAAATATCTAATTCATCACATCTATCTTGCAGATAGGGATTTATATAATTTTAATAAAAGAAAAAAAGACGCTTCCCATATATTGTGCTCCACAAAAGTTTTTATTTTTAAAATGTGGACACAATATGCCAAGAACATTAATTTCGAAGTTTTTCACTGAGAATAATTATGTTGTTCACTATATTCTCAATAATCATATTTGATCTAGATTATTTTAAAGATATTAATGATAACTATGGTGGCCATCCAATGGGAGATAAAGTATTAAAAGAAGTTTCATCAATTATAAAAAAGTCAATAACAAGAAAAACAGATACCTGTGCAAGACTTGGGAGTGAAAAATTTGGTTTAATACTTCCAAAAACTAACTCTGCTGGTGCAGTATTTGTTGCAGAAAAAATCAGAAGAAATTTGGAAGAATCACTATCACTAATTGGTTTAGGAATTCAAACAGAATTAATTGTTGGCAGTGACAATGTAGAAAAAAAAAGAAACCAAGGACTTGAATCAAGAAAAATTACAGGCAGTTTTGGTGTATGCCAATATGACCAATCCTTAGGATTTGGAATATATAAGAAAGCAGACCAACTACAATATGAAGCTAAAAACAATGGTAGAAATCAAGTTAAAGTTTAGAATAATATATAAAAATTAATATTTAAAAATAAAAAATAATAATAATAATAAAAATCTTATTTTACTTCATGAATTGAAGCTCTTCTATGCAATCTATCTAATAAATAATTAGGGAAATGATTTTGCCCAGGTCTTCTTAAACTTACATATTCATAAACAACACAATTACTCTCATCTGGATTTGCAATTTGATAAGGATTAACCATAACCAATCCTTCTCCATTAGAATTAAATGGGTCATAATTTTCTAGTTCTGAAAAATATTCTTCAAGAGAATGATGTACTTTAGCCGGCCAATCCCTATAAGCTGTATTTGCAGTTCTAACTTTAACTCCTTGCAATTTTTTACCAAGACCTTCTCTAACTCCATTCTGTACAGCATAAACAACCATATCTGGGTCTCCATCAACAAACTTACTAGTCTCATCATTCAAGTCTAACAAATTATACCCATTATTTTGCAAATAAAATGTTAAATCTCCATTATCAAAAGAAACAATACCAGCATCATTATTTACATCATAAACTATCTCTCTATTTTCTGAATCATATAATCTTTGAGCCAAATTTCCATGTCCTTTAGCAAATACCACTCTAGATTTACCCAAACCATTTCTTACTAAATGTTTAGCCCAAGGTACATAAATTCCTTGTAATTCATGTGGCAAAACAATAGTATCCTGTTCTCTTCCTAAAATCACAGGTAAAAAAGGATTTTTATCCTCACTATAATTAATAGTTCCCATCATTACTACGCCCTCATCAGGAAGTCCAAAAATATTTCCCAGAACTTCTTTTTCTTTTCTTAAACTACTACTTTGCATCATTTTTTAATTACCAAATTATATAAAAACCAATAATTAAAAATCCGATATAAATATAATCTTAAAAAAATCTGTACAATTATACTAAATAGTTAAATTAAATATATATTTACAATATGATAAAATAAATAAATTAAAAATCCTAAGAATTGCTATCCCCACCATAAATGATGGGGTATTACGCAATTCTTCGAGACGGATTTTTAGTCATCGTTTAAAGTTAAGCCCCACCCTAAAGGATGGGGTAATCTTGAAACGATATAATTTATATTAAAAAAAGCATAAGTGATGACAAGGGTGAAAGTCCCCGATAATAAAAATTATTAAATTAATTAGATTTAAAAAAATAGTGGGATCTCAGGGACTTGAACCCCGGACACCTAGATCTTCAGTCTAGTGCTCTACCAGCTGAGCTAAGATCCCTTAAAACAAATTAACACCACCACCGATATCTAAGAAAAATCCTATAACATTTATAAAGATTTGTCTTAATATAATTTCATCAATCAATAACAAAACCAACAATTCCTATTTCATTACTTATATTATATAATAATTTTTAAAAAGAGTAAGCATTTTCTTTTTATGTTAAACATGGACAAACAGACAAAAATAATAGCAACTATCGGCCCCGCATCTGATAGTGTTGAAACAATAAGAAAGCTATACAAAGCAGGAATGAATGTAGCTAGACTAAACTTCTCACATGGGTCTTTTGAATATTTTGAAAAAATTATAGCAAATATAAGAGAAGTAAGTGATGAAATTGCAATACTTCTAGATACAAAAGGTCCTGAAATAAGAACTGGAGAAATTGAAGGTGGAAAAACAAAATTAATTGATGGTCAAGAAATCATTTTTACTAATGATGAAATTATAGGAAACAATGCCAAAATCTCAATTTTCTACAAGAACATATCAGAACTTAAAAAAGGCAACATGATTCTAATAGACGATGGCCTTATTGAAGCAGAAGTTATAAAAAAAGAAAAAAACGACATAGTCTGTAAAGTAATAAATGGAGGAGAACTAGGTTCTAAAAAAACTGTCTCAATTAGAGGCCACAATGTTGAAATCCCATTTTTATCAGATAAAGACAAAGAAGACATCCTTTTTGGAATACATCATGAACTTGACTTTGTTGCAGCATCATTTGTAAGAACAGACGAAGAAGTTCTTGAACTAAGACAATTTCTTAAAGATAACAATTCCAATATGAGAGTAATCTCAAAAATTGAACATGCAGAATCAGTAAAAAATATTGAAAAAATAATTTCAGTTTCACAAGGCGTTATGGTTGCAAGAGGAGATTTAGGTGTTGAAATGCCTCTTGAAAAAGTCCCAGTAATCCAAAGAGATATTATTAAAAGATGCAATGAATTAGGAAGACCAGTTATTGTTGCAACTCAAATGCTTGAAAGTATGAAAGACAATCCAAGACCAACAAGAGCTGAAGTAGCTGATGTTGCAGCTGCAATTTTGCAAGGAACAGATGCAATTATGCTTTCAGGTGAAACTGCATCAGGAAAATACCCTGACAAAGCAGTAGCTATGATGACTAAAATTGCTAACCAATATGACCCACTTGTAGAATCAAGAATAATAGATAATATTAAAGACCTTGATAGACACAAGCACTCCATATCACTATTTGTAACAAGATCAGCATATGAAGCTTCAAAAGAATTAAAAACAGCAGCAATACTAACACCAACTGAAAGCGGATTTACAGCAAGAAAAGTATCTCGTTTCAAACCACAATGCCCTATTTATGCAATAACTCATAATAAACAAGTATTAAGACAACTTCAAATTTCTTGGGGAGTTAGGCCTCAATACGAAGAAAATGGATATCATAGCAATCATGATTGCATGGTTGATGCCTTAGTACATAATATACATTTAAAAGGATTTGTTAAAGAAGATGATACCATTGTTGTAACATCAGGCCACATAATGCTTGAAGCAGGCCATACAAATATGATAGAAATCTACAAAGTTGGACACATCCTTGAAAGATGTGAAAAACACTAAGTTTTTATAAAAAATAATTTTTATCAATTTATAACTATCACAAATTAATTCAAAATTATAACAATATTACCTTATCCAAAATACTAATATAAAAAAATTTCTAAAAAATATAAATGAAATTCTATTCCCACATCATCAATAATGTACAGACAGGTGACATATGTCCCCAGTCTCTAAAAAGTTTTACTTTTTA
>CAYLKB010000061.1:0-9736 GCA_964384165.1 uncultured Methanosarcinales archaeon | reverse complement strand
TATGATTAGATCATGATTTATCAAATTTGCTGTCTGGACTTTTCAGTACACTTTACTCCCCACGGTATAATTTCATTCATTTCATCAAGAAATCTATTGTCTGGACATACTTTCTGGAATACAAATTCTGCAAAACTTAATCTATTATCTTCTTTTTTACTCACAATTAACCTCAAAGCCAATATCTATAGTGCTTTTAGTATATCAGTTCTGAGGCTTTATGTACATGACTTCAAAAAAATCTTACGACTTTTTCCGTATCCTCAATTAACTCTATAAAACATATCAACATGAAAAATTGTGTTAAATTTACAAAAATAGGTATTGGCTTAATGAAAAAAATTAGAATTTGAAAAAATAACTGATAATTTGGCGAAAACAGGAAAAATCAAAAGAGAAAAATGCTGTTTGAATTGCAATGCCCATTTTTTATTTCTATAGAATATGATTAGTATTCGGACTTTATAAAAGAGTCCGTTTTTTAGTGCCAATTTTCATTTTGTTGCAAAAATGTTGCAATGAAAAATAAAAAGTGGGAAAAATAAATGTTATGTAGCCCTGCGTTAAAATAAACCTTCAGGGTATTTTTAATCCAGTGCCGTTTTTTAATCGATTAAAAATGCCCATATTCGATATGTATTTCTGATTATGCAAAATGAGTGGATTTCTAAAGTATATAAAAAATTTGGAATTAACAGAAAAAATTTAATGCAAATTTTTTGAAGCCTTAATTAAATATCTTCTTTTCTCTTTGCGATTAAAGGGATAAGGTTCATATATTTACCCGCTCCCCCTTCCATAGCAGGTCTATCCTGTACTGCATATTCATTACAGTTATTATTAATTCTCTTGTCTTTGTATTAGATTCTATCTCTTCCTTGATATTTGGAATTGTTTATTATTATATAGGTAGATAATTTATAATCAATTTAAGTTTAAATAAACAAGAATTTGATATTTTATTCATAAGAGGTTTTAGATGAATCACTTTATAATATTCTTTATATTATTGTTACTCACTGTAAATACAGCGTATGCAAAGGAAAATAAAGAACAAGAACTTTTAAAAGGAGAAATAATAAACAATTATGTTTCAAGGAAATATATTCTTGGACCCAATGATGTTCTGGATATAAAATTTATAGATATAGAAGAGCTTAATCAGGAAAAAATCACAATTACACCAGATGGGAAAGTTGTTTTAAGTCTTGTAGGTTCTATTGAGGTTGCGGGACTTACAATAGATGAATTGTATATATTACTTAAAGAAAAATATTGTTTTTACCTAAAGAACCCTGCCTTCCGAATAAATTTAAACAGAACCAGACCTTTTATGGCCTACGTAACAGGAGCAGTAATTAACCCTGGGACCTATGAAATTAGTACTGATCAAAATAAATCTTATTATCAATCCAGTAATATACCAAGTGTTTATATTGAAAGAAAAACACCTATGCTCTCAAATGTTCTTGTTGCGGCTGGAGGGATTACTCATGATGCTGATTTGGAACATATAAAAATTACTAACCAGCTTGACGATACCGAATTTGAGGTTAACCTTATGGAACTTCTAGCAAATGGAGATACCAACCAGGATATTTATCTTGTTCCTGGCGATAGAGTGCATGTTCCACAATTACCTACTTCTTTAGCAATCCCGGAAGAACATTATCGTATGGTAGCAAAAGCAAGCTTTTCCCCAAAAACTATACCTGTCAAAGTATATGGATATGTTAATAAGCCAGGTCTAATATACCTTGATACATCCAGATCATTGAATCTTAATTCAGCTATAACTTCCGCAGGCGGCTATCTCCTCGATTCTGCATATGCCCCCGGAAGAGTGTATGTTAGCAGGATGGACTCTAACGGAAAACTTGTAACAACAACAATTGATCCAAAGCAAAATGATATGATATTAATGCCTAATGATATAATTTATGTTCCTGAAAAAACACGTCCGTTAATAGGAAAAGCCTTCGATTATATTACAAGGATAATTGTTCCATTCGGTACATTTGGAAGTACCTTTAACAGTTGGGCATTAATGTTTGATAAAAACAGATTTGGTGGCGCTGTAGTTAATCCTTAATGGTGAGGTTTTTAAATTAATGAATAGTAGATTACTACTTCTTATACAAAAAGAAAAAAAAATAATCTTTTCAGGGCTAATAGCAGGATTTATTCTTTTTATTGCATATCTGACTTTTTTTTATACCCCTCTTTTTAAAACAAGTACAATGCTTTTTGTTAAAGATGTCCCTAAAAGTGATATAGTTACAACATACGACAACAGTTCTATAGTAAGGTCTGAGAGCGGTTTTAGTAATCCGCTTTTTAACCTTTTACAGCTTATCAAATCTGAGGATTTGTCATCAAATGTTTATGATCGTTTAGTTGAAAAATATTCTGAAGATCTAAGAAAATTGGGAATTAAAACAAAAAATAAATGGCACAAAAAATTCTCAAAACTTATATCCGTTAAAATCGAACCTTCAACTGATGTTATAAATCTCTCTGTATACTGGATTAGTAAAAAAAATTCACAAGATATACTTAATATTGTGGTACAAGAATTTAAAAATATAAATAAAAAAATCAGAAAAGATATAGAGGTAAGTAAAAACCAATTTCTTGCTCAGCAAATTAATGAAATTGAGCTCAACCTTAATAATATAAGAAAAGAAATAAAAAATTATAGATTTAATAACAAAGCTGTTGATTTGGATATGGAAATATCTGAACTCACTAAAGCAAGGGTAGAACTAGAAAAAATTGCAGAAATTACCAAAGGGCAAATTAGTTTTTACGATAAAAAACTTAAGGAATTTTCCGAGCAATTGGGTATAAAAAATGCACACGAGGCATTAAAAGCAACCGGAATAGGAGAGGATGCATACCTTATCCTGCTTAATCAGGAACTGGCAAAAGCACATCAAACTTATGCAAAGTTACAGGCTAAGTTTACTGATAATTATCCGAAAATTACAGAAATAAAAAATGAGATTGAAAGTATTAAAGAAAATATCGAAAAGAGAAAAAACGAAACTTTAAGTGATATAAAAATAGATAGAGCTATTTATGATCTTCCTTCTCAAGAAATTGTTACAGATATGGCAAGAGTCCAGGCAGACAGCATTTCTTTAAAGGCTCAACTGGCAACTATTGAGCAGGGTATAGAAAATTTTAGGCAAAAAGAAAATGTATTTCCTGAAAAAGTTTTTAACCTTAATGAGATGCAAAAAAAGGAAGAAGCACTTGCTGCAGCATATTTAAGCGCAAAGCAAAAACAGATGGAAGCAAAAATAAAAGAAAATACAGTAATTGACAATATTTATAATCTTGGATTAGCTTCAACTCCGATTTTTCAGCTTAGTATTATTATTAATAAACTCTTAGGGTTTTTATTATTTGGTTTCCTTGCTGCATTCGGCATAGCCTGGGTCAAAGAAGGAATTGAAGATAAGTGGGTGACTGCTCAGGAAATCGAGGATGTTACAGGTAAAAATGTACTTGGGGTTATACCATGGGTAAATTCGCCTGAATTACATTCCAGTGAATTTATTAAGCCATCAAACTCCATCATGGGTGTTGCTTTCAGGGATATTGCCTCTCAACTGTCAACAAAGGCTTATTTAAAAGGTATTCAAACTTTAGCATTTATTTCTTCGGTTCCAGGTAGAAATAAACCATCTATTATCCCGAACATCGTAAATATCCTGTCAGTTACAAATAAATCCGTTATTATAATAGACACAGATTTTAGCCGCCCTGGCAAACTTCTTGAATCAATAGAAATAGACTCTATGCCTGTAAAAGATTTACCTGATATTATTATTGAAATTAATTTAAAAATGAGGAAACAGGGAAATTTAAATGATGAAGAGTTAGCAGAAATTATTTCCCAGGCGATTATACCTATAAAAACATCAAAAGAACCAAATAATCAGTGTCCATTTTATTATTTAAGTGCACTAAAAAGACAGAAAAACATATACGATTTTATTGCAAATAATGCGTTTAGTCTTATTATAAATTTTCTTAAAAAGCATAATGATTTTATATTCATAGATTCACCGCCAAAACCATATATTTATCCTGAAATCACAGCGATTTCTAACATTTGCGACTCAACTATAATAATTTCAGCAATGGAAACAAACAGGGAAAGTTTGATTAAAATAATAAAAAAACTGGAAAAATCGAATACGAATATTCTTGGAATAATCGCAAGGGAAGAAAATTCTGAAATAGAAAAACATTTTATTGATGATGCAAATGAAGGCACCCCAAATGAAGAACGACAGCTTAATTGTTCTTAATAACGAAGCACTTTACAGGATTTTTGTTGTCCTTGGGGCTATAATACTACCGTTTATTATAGCAACTACGATTGGCTTAACTTCACATTCTAATTTTATTCTTTTGTATGTGATTTTAAGCGTTGGAGTAGCAGCAACAGCAGCTTTTTTTCGGCTAGCTTATGCGAATACACTTATTCCTTATTTGCTTCTGCAATTAACAATGGTCTGGATATTTTTGGATCAAAAGATATTAAATCAAATTGGTTTAAATTTAAAACCTCATGCTTTAATATTTATTTTTGCCACAATTATAGCTTTTTGGAGTATTTTTAAGCATTTTAAATATTTATGGTCAAATTTTATTGTTTTCAGATTTATATTTATTTTCTTCATAATTAATACATTTTACGCTTTTTTTTATCATACTGATTTTAGAAATTCCACATACATAGATAACTGGATGTATAATTATTATCTTAAATACTCGATTATGTATGGTAACTTTGATATATATAGAAAATTCGGAAATGAAGAAACCAGGTTTTTAATTTATTTAACCGGATTATTTCCTCTTGTATCAATAACTTTATCATTGCTGGTCTTTAAAGGTATAGAAATCAAGGAAAAAATTGATTTTCACATTATTAAACTGCTCAAATACATTACATTTGGGTTTGTTTTATTTTATATTTTTAACATTTTAAGTATCTTGCTTGAATCTACGCAATTTCATTTTATAGATGGCAGACTTGCTGATGGAAACAGAGTGTATTTAGGTTTTGAAGAGGCTTGTTTTCTATTATTTTTAGGGGGAATAAAATTTTTTCTAAATAGCTCAAGTAAAACCAAGTTGAGTCCGTTTTTAAATACGGTAATAAATTTATTATTAATAACATTTTCTACATTTATTTTTTTAGGAATAAAAAAAGGAACCATCATATCTCTTTTACTAGGGTTAGTTTTTTTATTATTATCCTTTTTTAAAATAGACCCACAATTTCGAAAAAAATTTAAAGAAAAACTGATTTTATTTACTACTGTACCTATATTTTTATTGATTTTGCTTTATTTTACCGGAAGCAACGTTTTTCTTGAATTTATAAATAATATTATTGAAAGGTTTTCTAATACATTTACATTAAACACTAGACTTCTTAACTTAAATTTGTTTTCATACTATTGGGTTTATGAATTAGATTTCAAAAAAATAATATTTGGTTTTGGAATTGACCAATCAAGAGAACTAATGTTTTTTATTTCCTCGATGCAACCTAATCCTGATTTTTTTCAATCTCATCCGCATAATTTATATGTTGAATTTTTTTATAACTATGGATTGATGGCATTAACATATTTTGGAGCAATATGGTATGCTTTTTTTAAAAATTTTAAAAATATTTATTCAAAAAATATAAATAAAGAAGTTAAAATATTCAGTAGTATTAGCAGTTCAATAATCCTGCTTTTTTCAGTATACTTTCTTGCAGAAAGTCCTGCTATGCCTATAAATATATTGTTTTTCTGCTTACTTGGAATTTTGGAGTCGATTAAACATGCCTATAATACAAACACCAATACTACTGATAATATTCAACAGGCCGGATAAAGTTGAAATTACATTGAATGAAATTAAAAAAGTAAAACCACAACATTTATTCGTTGCGGCAGACGGTCCTAGAGAAAACATTTCCAATGACTATGAAAATTGTAAAGCAGCTAGGGAACTCATAGATAGAGAAATTGACTGGGATTGTGAAGTACACAAACTTTTCCATGAAAAAAATCTTGGTTGTGATGAAGCTGTTTATCAGGCGATTACCTGGTTTTTTAATCATGTTGAATCAGGAATAATACTGGAAGATGATTGTGTTCCTGACCCCTCTTTTTTCTTCTTTTGTCAGGAAATGCTCAACCATTATAAAAACGATACAAGAATCATGCATGTTTGCGGGGTAAATTTCCAAAACGGCAAAAAAAGGGGGGACGCAAGCTACTATTTTTCACGTCTTCCCGAAAACTGGGGAGCCTGGGCTAGCTGGAAAAGGGCGTGGGAGTTTTACGACAGGGAAATGAAAACCTACTCGGAATTCAAAAAAACAGGTCAGATTAATAATATTTTTGATAATCCTCTTGTAAAACTTGAATGGATGTACTTTTTTGAACGACTTTATACAAAAAAACAGACAGGATGGGATTGGCAGTGGGCATATTCTGTATTTTGCCAGAATGGGCTGGCTATTTCCCCTAATGTTAACCTTGTTTCAAACATTGGCTTTGGAAAAGGAGCGACTCATACAGCTGATGAAAATTTTGACCTTGCAAATATGAAAAAATTCAGTCTGGAAGAAATTATACACCCTGAATTTTTGATTCCTGACAAAAAAGCTGACGAATTAACAATGCGTAGGCACTATGCTATGGGGTATTTAGGGCTTTTTTACCTGACCAAAAGAAGATTTAAAAGGTTAGTCAACAAACTTTTCAATCTGTGAATGCTTTTTCCCTGGATTCTACCCACCCCGCATCATCAAAGCATTCACAAAAATAATACATTAAATTTGGCCTGATTTCGTCTGTTTCTTCACCATTAACCACTGTAACCCTAGCTAAATCGCAGAATTTTATTACCCCTTTATCATATAATTTTGTTTTAAACTTTGTGGAATGCTCAATTATTATTCCGTCAGCATCAAAAAGACCCTTTTGTCGTGAATTTTCTCCGGGTTCTAAAATGAGAGATTCCATTGAATTAGCCACCTTGATAATATGATTTGTGTTATTTTTTATAACCCCTCCAAAAAATTCCTTTTCAACTTCTACTATTGTAAGATTATCAAAAAACAAATTAAATAAATGTATAATCATTATCAGAATCAATAAACAAGCAATTGCAATATATTTGATTTTTCTTTTCATAATACGGTTTCTTTCAGGATTTTTTGCGCAAAGAAATTAAGGAGTATAAAATCTATTCCTCCTCTGATTACCCACGCATAAGCTGCACCAACTACCCCAAAATGCTTGAGCAAAAGAAACAGTAAAACTATATAAACAGGAAACTCAACTAGATGAATTTTAGCGGTAATATCAGCCCTTCCCGCTGCTTGTATAAGAGATTGTGGTACATAGTTTGTGCCTATAAACATCATACCGATTGCTAGCACCTGTGTAAGATAATAACTCTTTTGAGCAAAATCAGGATCTATCCATAAAGACAATCCAGGCTTTGCAAATATTATTATAAACAGTGCCGGCAAAAAAATTAATAAAAAAGTGAACCTTAAACTCTTTGCAAAAAGTCTTTTAACCCTGCCTTTATCCCTAAAAAACTCAGTACTGAATGCCGGAAACATAACTGCCATAATAGCCATAGGAATAGCTTCCATATAAATAATCATACTTTGAGAAGTTGTGTAATAAGCAACTACGGAGGCCGTTAAAATAGCAGATATAAAAAACCTATCCATATTTATTACAACAGGGGTAATTATGTTACTTACTGTCATCCATCCGCCGAATACAAGCAGGGGCTTAATGTAATGCTTTTTAAAGCTTATATTAAGGCTAAAATTTTCTACAGTTTTTATGCAGACCATAAAGTGCAATATAAAAGAAATTATCCGCCCTATTACTAAAAAAAGTACTATAATAAAAAGGTTTGTAGAAAAAGGAAATATTAAGATAGGAACTATAAAATTAAAAATAATAACCGGAATTCGTAAAAAACTAATAGCAGCAAATTTTTGATAAGCTTCAAGCACACCTCTTAACAGTACTATTCCAATAAGAAAAGGAATAGAAAACGCAAGTAAATAAATGGATTTAAGGATATCATTTTTGTATAAAGGATCAGCATTAATTACCTGTAAAATCAGGGGTGAGACACCATAAAATAGAATCCCTGTAATAATTCCAAAAATAATGACAATAATGAGTGAAGTCCATATAATTTCATAAATATCAGAAACTTCATTTAATCCTAGTTTTTTGGAAATTATTTGAGTAAGAGACCTCCCAAGCCCGAAGTCAAAAATTGTTGAATAGCCTATTATTGTCCATATAAGCGTTAGAATTCCGAATTTATATATTCCTAATCCTTTTATTATTAAGGGAATACAAATAATCGCCAGAATAACAGGAAACCCCCTGATAAGAAAACTCCACAAGATATTTTTTATCAGCAGGTTTTTGTTTAAGTTAAAATTTATTGTTTGATTCATATAAATTTTTATTCATTTTTCTAATTATATCTTATTAAGTAAATACTATGCTATAATTCAAAATTACATTCAGTTATTTTAAGATTATTTATATATCAAGATAGATTTTTAAACTATTAAGTAAAAATTGCAATTGGATTTACATTACGATATTCTACTATATCAACTAAATCAACAACTTTCTATTAATTTTTTAAATAATCTTAAATTTCTATTAAATCTTCTATACATATAGCATTTAGTCTTTATAATATTATTATAAAAAAATAACAAACAGGGTTAAAATTAAAAAAATCAGGTCAGGTATGGTAACAGAATTACATTACAAAAATAATTTCACAAATGAATTATGCAAGCCCGTACAGGCAAAATTATCATTTACAAAAAGAATTTTTGATATAATCTTCTCATCAGCAGTTCTGTTTTTCGGGGCTCCTGTATATTTACTAATTGGCTTATTAATAAAAATATATTCTCCTGAGGGATCTGTATTTTTTGCTCACAAGCGTATAGGTATAAAAAGAAAAGAATTTAATTGCTATAAATTTAGAACAATGGTACCTAACGCTGAAAAAAAATTGAAAAACCTTCTAGAACAAAATCCGGAATTAAAAGTAGAATTTGAAAAAAATTTTAAGTTTAAAAATGATCCGAGGATAATACCATTTATTGGTCATTTCTTAAGGAAAACAAGTTTGGACGAGTTACCACAATTTTTCAATGTATTAATAGGCGAAATGTCTGTTGTAGGCCCAAGACCAATAGTGGAAGATGAAGTAAAAAAATATGGTTTTTCTACAAATTGCTTGTTTTCGGTCAAACCTGGTATAACTGGCTTATGGCAGATTTCAGGAAGAAATGATACTTCATATGATTCAAGGATTCTTCTTGATATGAATTATATAAGAACTGGTAATTTCTTAGATGATTTAAAAATAATTTTTCAAACAGTATTTGTAATGTTTAATAAAAAAGGTGCTTATTAATTGGAATAACAAAATACAAATTTTATTTTCCAATAATGCCGGTTAGCAGATGACTGAACAGAATATCAAAAACTTAAAAACATAACTCAATCTAATATAGAAGCTGAGAAAAATTCAAAATAAGTTTTTGTGCTTATTTAATTTTGAACAGGTTTAGAAAAGAAAAACAGATAAAGTGTACTGAAAAGTCCAGACAGTAAAATTAATAAATCATGTTCTAATCATA
>CAYLKB010000060.1:6968-9886 GCA_964384165.1 uncultured Methanosarcinales archaeon | reverse complement strand
ATATTCAGATTAAGAAATATTTGTTAAATATTACTTAACTCCGAACGGAGCTGTTAGTACCATTAACAAAAACCTGAACTACATCTATATCTGTTGTAATTTTCTCTTGTGATTGCCTACCAACATCAAGAGATTTGGATTGCAATGAACTAGCTGTTTGTATCAAAACACCTGCAGCTACGGCTGCAACTAAAATCAAGGCAATAAATATTATTAATGTACCTATTCCTTGCGAAGCTTTATTATTATTTTTAAAAACCATAATATAATTTTAATTTAGTAAAAATATAAATTAATGTAACCACTTTTAAATAAATTATCACATTAAAGAAAAAACTTAAGATAGAAACACCACATAAATAAAAAATATATAAAAATAAAATTCCCTTTATGGGAAAAGGTAAGTTATTACTTCTGTCATAGCAGAAGGAGTAGTAATCTGAATAGGTTTTACAGCACCATTTTTAGAGATAAGTCTAATTGTTGCTGTCTCACCTTCTGCAATATCACCTGAAACTCCTCCTCCATATACAAATGAAACCTCAGCTAAATCACCTGTACTTAGATATCCAGCTTGATGGTTTGAACCATTAATTTTGTAATCAATCCCATAAGTTATATTATTAAAAGCAACAGTATCATAAGTTAATGATTGAGTACCACTCTGAGTATCCATCCTAATTAGTAAATCATCTAATTTTACAGGACTACTTCCAGAACCAAGTCTTACAACCAAAGTTACAGTATCATTATTTTGAGTAATATTACCATCACTTGTATTCTGAGCAAAAACCTGAACTATTTCAATATCAGTCGTAATTTTTTCTTGTGACTGCCTTCCAACATCCAATGATTTGGATTGCAATGAGCTTGCTGTTTGAATAAGAACTCCAGCTGCAACAGCAGCTACTAATATCAATGCAATAAAGATAATTAGTGTTCCAATTCCTTGTGCTCCAGTTTTATTTTTAATTAAAACCATTTTTGTTATTTACAAATATGATTATTTGTACTTATATTTAATTTGTCAGCTTTATATGAATTTGTAACCATTAAATAAACATACCGAATATTTACCTTTATAAAGTAAATAATTTATGGTAAAAAATTAAACTTAATAAAAAATATAATTATAAATATAAATTTGACAATATAAAAATCTAAAAAATAAAGAACTTATTCCTTAAGGGAATAAATATGTAATAACTTCAGTCATTGCTGAAGGAGTTGTTATCTGAACTGGTTTTACAGCACCATTTTTAGATATTAGTCTAAGAGTAGCTGTTTCACCCTCTGTAATATCACTAGTTACACTGCCACCAAATTGGAATGTAACTTCAGCCAAATCACCAGTACTCAAATAACCTGGTTGATGATTTGAACCATTAATTTTATAATCAATACCATAAGTTGTTTGACCAAAGCCAGTAGAATTATAAGTTATTGACTGAGTACCTAGTTGTGTATCAAATCTAATTAATAAATCATCTAATTTAACAGGACTACTACCTGAACCTAATCTTACTACTAATGTAACATTATCTGTTGAAGCATTAATATAACCTTCACTAGTATCTCTTACAAATACCTGTACTATTTCAATATCAGTAGTAATTTTCTCTTGAGACTGCCTTCCAACATCAAGTGATTTTGATTGTAATGAGCTTGCTGTTTGAATTAATACACCTGCAGCAACAGCCGCTACCAATATCAATGCGATAAAGATAATTAATGTACCAATACCTTGAGCACCTTTTTTATTTTTACTATATACCATTTTACAAATAAAATTTGTAATTAAAATATAATTAATTTTCATTAAATATATTTTTAACTCCTTATTAAAGACATATATAATTCATAATTTAAAAGTACTTAATTCAAATTATCAATAAAATTTTAAAATATAGCAAATATATAAATATATATCAATAAAACCAATAAATTTATAAATATCAAAAACCATAAGTAGAATACACAAAAATGAATTTAGACAGGATTATTGACATAACAATTGAATTAATAGGCGAAGACGCAGCGCAAATAGTAGAATATTTGTATCACAACCCAGGAGCATCAGAATTTGATGTGAGTGAAGAAGTAGGATTTGCAGTAAATCAAGTGAGAAGCATTCTCTATGAACTTAAATCAAAAAACTTAATTGATTATGATAGAAGAAAAGATAAAGAAAAAGGATGGTATTTATACTACTGGAGAGTTCTACCTCAAAACTTTGAAACAGTATTAAACAACGAAAAAAAGAAAAAACTAGAACAATTCAGAGAAAGATTGGAAAACGAAGAAAATAGTATTTTCTACATTTGCCCTAACTTTTGTAAAAGATTAAGTTTTGAAGAAGCTCTAGAATCAAATTTTTCATGTCCAGTTTGTGGTACATTATTAAATGAAGAAAATAAAACAAGAAAAATTGAAATGCTAAAAAGAAATATTGAAGAACATGAAAATTTCCTAAGTGATGCTCCTTTAAAAACCAGCAATTAAATTAATTATTCTACTTATTTGATCAAAATCAAGAACAAAAAAAACAATTGAAAATATCAAAATATTAATTAAAATACCATTAAATACTTTTTTTTTAAACTTAATCTCCATTAATATGGAAGCAATAAAAACTGCAAGATATCCACCCAAATGGGCATAATGATTAATAGAATCCATATTATTAACTCCCACCAAATCAATTATTATTAATATCCAACCAACTAAAAACAATGGTAAAGGAATAATAAAAAAACCAGTTAAAGAAAAAGGATAGATAATAATTGACATAATAACAATCCCGGCAATTGCCCCGCTAGCCCCAACACTATAAAAAACATTTCCAGTGATTAATGAAATCATATGAGATATTATATTTGCCAAAACCCCACAAAATAAAAAAAACCACAAAATCTTAG
>CAYLKB010000060.1:0-6958 GCA_964384165.1 uncultured Methanosarcinales archaeon | reverse complement strand
AGCTCCCATTTGCCTCTCAACTATTCTCCCAAAAATAATCAAAGTTACTAAATTAGAAAAAAGATGAAAAATATTCAAATGCATAAAAACAGAAGTTAATATTGAATAAAAATTAAATGAAAATATATCATAAGGATGAGTTGCAAGAAGAAAATACAATTTTGAATCAGGCATAATAAATAATACTTGCAATAAAAAACAAAAAATTAGTAAGATAAAAATAATTGCTGTATATTTTGCTTGAAAAAACCAATTTGAAACTTTAGCTATCAAATCAAATGGAAATGATACTAATTTCCTTCTATGTTCATAAGAATTTTTAGAAAATAAAGACATTAAAAGTCTAGGAAAAAACATAAAAAGATATAATATTATATCCCATAAAATAGAATATATCAAATAAAAATCTCCTCGTATTTGCTTTTCAACAGATACATTCCTAACACTAGCACTTTCATGACCAATATTATGCTGCATATACAACTCATGATTATTTTTATTATCCATTTTCAAGCAATATTCATTGGTTTTTCAAAAACCTCTGGAGGATTCAATCTTAATTTTTTTCTAAGTAATTTGTAATTTGGGCAAAATCTAGCAACTTCCTTCCAAAACTTATCCGAATGATTTTTATGCTTAACATGCGACAATTCATGAAAAATTACATAATTTAAAATATCAGTATCAGCATTTAATAATTTAATGTTAAGCATAATGCTATTATCATGTGAGCAATGTCCCCATTTAGAATTAGCATTCTTCAATGAGAAATTATTTATCTTAAATCCATATGTTTGAACATTAAGAGCTTTTACATATTTTAATAATCTTTCCTCATATTTAATACATAAAAGTTTAATGATAGATTTTTGAATTTGATCAGGTTTTAATGAAGAATTTACCCTTATAACATTACTATCAAGTAACTTTATTCCCCTCTTATCAGCAAATTCTATTTTATATAATTCTCTTGCAAACATAAAATTCTTTCTATCCAATACATCCAAAAAATCTCCCCTATTATGCAAATGGGGTTTACTTTCAATTTTCCTTATTAAACTCGACAATAATGAATTAAAATGTTCTTTTGCCTTAATTGATGATAACTTTGAAGATAATCTAATATTAATTTCAAATCCATTAACAACTGCTGATGAATTCTTTTTTTTAAAAAAACCAACTTTAATAATAAACCTTTTTCCAGCAACATCAATATAACTAGGAAATAATAATTCATCTGCAGAAACACTCTTTCTAAGAAACATATTATAGAAACAAATAAAAAAACTTATAATACTTTCTTTTTAAAATTAGCTTGAGGAAATATTTGAAATATTAAAAACCTTTGAAAGAGTAGGAAACAATATATTTTCAACATCATCTTTTGTAAATTCATTTAATTTCTTAAATACAGCATTTAACTTCCCCTTAGAATTAATAAATACCATTACTTCATCATTTTCTATTACACTAGTTAAAACATCAAAATTATAACGTTGTTTCAATTTTACCAAATATGGTGTTGAAATTTTAACAAATGAATCGCCCTCTATATCTTTAACATCTTTTTCCAAATCCCAATTTAAATAATAAGAAAGAATTAATATCCTTCTAAGAATCTTATGAATTTCAAGAGAATCTTTTTTTCCATTCTTGATATTATTAATTATATCAGAAATTTTAATCTTTTTTTTTCTACCACCCAAAAAATCATAAGCCCTATATATTTTCATATTCAAAGCATTACTGCTCATAATTTTTTTAAACTCCTGTTCTTCCATTTCTTCAACAAAAAAATTATAACCAAATACAAAAATCCCTGGGACTTCACCCTTTAAAGTTTTTATATATAACATTTCAATATCTGTTTTCTCATTAGTTGAAAGATTATCATAACTAATCTCTAATTTTTTCTTATCAAATAAATTCTTTATCAACTCTACACGATTGTAATAAGTATCAACATAATTTTTAAAATCCATAAAATAATATATATGAAATAGTATATAAATATTATGTAAATAAAATGTAAATATTATGCAAACTAAAAATTATTAAAAACTTTACAATATGTTACGCCTTTAAAATAGTCATTCAAAAGATATAGACATATTACTGCAAATAATGCATAATATAAGAAAAACATATAAAATTTTTATTCTGCTAATTAAAAAGACTATATCAAAAAAATAATTATCAACATAATCTATTACATAATATTGTGCTCCGCAGAAGTTTTAACTTCGAGAACACGCGCGATATAGCTGAGCATGCAAAGCCAAGTTAAGAGGACACAAAACTCTTTAAGTAATTACTTAAAGTGTCCCGAATGAATGAGAATGAATGACTGCAGGAAAAACTTTTGTGGACAACTATATATTAATTTAAGAACAAATAAACAACTATATTTGATTCCAAATATTATATCATAATTGAATTTTACTAAACACGACAGACTTAAAATTTATAAAGCAAACCATTTTCACTTATAATTATATATTAAATATATTATATTATAAAAACAAAAAATGGCAAAAGACTTAGGACAAGCTGTAATGGAGGCAATGAAAAGACCTTCTCTGATAAGAAATATTGCAATAGCTGCGCATATTGACCATGGAAAAACAACATTATCTGACAACCTTCTATCCGGGGCTGGAATGATTTCCAATGAACTAGCTGGAAAACAAAGATTCATGGACTTTCATGAAGATGAAGCTGCAAGAGGAATTACTATAGATTCAGCAAATGTTTCAATGATACACAATGTTGATAACACAGAATTCCTTATTAACCTTATTGATACTCCAGGACATGTAGACTTTGGAGGAGACGTAACAAGAGCTATGAGGGCAGTAGATGGAGCTGTTGTATTATGTTGTGCTGTTGAGGGTATCATGCCACAAACAGAAACTGTATTAAGACAAGCACTTAAAGAAAAAGTTAAACCTATTTTGTTTATCAACAAAGTTGACAGATTAATCAAAGAGTTAAAATTAACTCCTGAAATGATGCAGGAAAGATTCATTAAAATAATTAATAGCTTAAATATTTTAATTGAAAAAATTGCACCAGGTGAATTCAAACAAAAATGGAAAGTACAAGTTAATGATGGTTCAGTAATCTTTGGTTCTGCATATTCAAACTGGGCATTATCAGTACCATACATGAAAAAAAAAGGTATGAATTTCAGCAAAATCATTGACTCATACACTGCAGATACAGATGAAGAAGTAGCAGAAAATGTTAAAAATCTTGCAAAAGAAGCACCACTTCATGAAGTTCTTCTAAATTCAGTAGTAGAGCACCTTCCAAACCCTGTTGAAGCCCAAAAATACAGAATCCCACTTATTTGGCCAGGAGATGACCAAAGCCAAGAAGGAAGAGACTTAGCTTCATGCGACCCAACAGGAACTCTTGGTTTTGTAGTAACAAAAATAACACAAGACAAACATGCAGGTGAAGTTTGCACAGGAAGAATGTTCTCAGGAACAATCAAGAAAGGATTGGACATTGTAACATCAAAAGGTAAAAAAGGAAGAATCCAGCAAGTTTTCATCTCAAAAGGTCCTCAAAGAATCCAAATTGAATCAGCAGTAGCAGGAAATATTGTAGGTATTACTGGAATAAGAGATATTAATGTAGGAGAAACAGTATCTACAAAAGAAATCACTCCATTTGAAGATATCCAGCACATATTCGAACCAGTAGTAACTGTAGCTGTAGAACCTACAAAACCTGCAGACCTACCAAAACTAGTTGAAATCTTAAAAGTTGTAGGAAAAGAAGACCCCTCACTTAAAGTAACAATTAATGAAGAAACAGGTGAATTCTTAATAGCAGGTATGGGTGAATTGCACCTTGAAGTTGTAACTAACAGAATAAAAGAAGAAAAACAATTTGATATTAAAGTATCACCTCCAATTGTTGTATATAGAGAATCAGTAACTAAATTGTCTCCAGAAGTAGAAGGTAAATCACCAAACAAACATAACAAATTCTACATGACTCTAGAACCACTTGAGGAAAAATTCTCAGAAGCTATTGCCAATGGAGATATCCACGAAGGAAGAATAAAAAAGAAAGACAGAGAACTTTGGGATTTATATACAGAGAAAGGCCTAACAAAAGACGAAGCTGAAAGAGTAAAAGAAATATTCCAAGGAAATGTATTTATTGACATGACAAGAGGAATTGTAGCTCTAAATGAGGTTATTGAGCTTGTATTAGATGGTTTTGAAGAAGTGATGAAAGCAGGACCAATGGCAAGAGAAGGCTGTGTTAAAATGAAAGTAAAGCTTATGGATGTTACTCTTCATGAAGATAGTATTCACAGAGGCCCAGGTCAAGTATACCCAGCAATAAGAGATGGTCTAAAAGAAGCAATCGGTAATGCAGGTTCAGTTCTTTTCGAACCAGTCCAAGTACTTCAAATTGATTGTCCTCAAGATATGATGGGCAATGTTTCATCCGTAATTCAAAATAGAAGAGGCCAAGTCCTTGATATGAAAATTGACGAAGACAATATGGAAATTATTGCAAAAGTCCCAGTAGCAGAATCCTTCGGGATGACAGGAGATATGAGATCAGCAACAGGAGGAAAAGGTTCATTCTTTGTAAAATCACAAACATTTGAACAACTTCCAAGAGAATTGCAAGACAATATTGTAAAACAAATAAGAAAAAGAAAAGGTTTAACAGAAAACCAATAATCTAAATTCTTATTCCTAAACTTAAAATCTTAACACAACAAACTAACAAACCTTAATTATTTTAATCTGATAATTTTCAAACTAAAAAATATTTCTAGCTAATAAAACTAACAATTCAATTTACTTTAGCTTAATCACTATATAATTATAATAATCATTTAATAAATTTAATAAATAAATTATAACATGAAAAAAATTAAATTCTTAATAAGATATTTAGTTATTATATCCCTTTTTGCTTTCTCAGGATGTATTTCAATGGATTACAATCAAATAATTGAAGAAGATGGAAACACTAAAATTGAAATGATTATGGATATCTCTGCACTTATTACTATGACTACAGAAATGGGAGGCATAGAAAATGAAACAAAAAATCCATGTCTTGAAATAAGCAGTGAGAATTCATATGTAAAAGAATGGAATTTAAAATGTGAATTTGACCCCAAAGGAATAATTAAATTCACCGGAAATAAAAAACTAAATGAAGAAGACGGCTTTACAATAAAAGAAACATTATTCTCAACCACATACATATACAAACCAAATAACATTACATCTGACATATTAACAAAAACTAATGATGAAGCAGACATAGTAACAGAAGATGATGATTTTATATCACAAGCAGAAGCCGTAAATGCAGAATACACTTATACAATAACTATGCCTGGAGAAATAAAATCAACCACATTTGGTGAAATTAATAAGAATAAGATTGAAATAGATGTATTTAAAATGCTAGATGAACCTGACTTTACCATAGTCTCAGAAAAGAAAAATACAATATTAATATATTCAATTATTATAGTAGGAATACTAATAATAATATTAATTTCGTTATTATTAATTACAAAAATAACTAAGAAAAAAAACAATAAGAAAGCAAATCATAATATTAATTCAGTAGAAGAAATTTCTAACATAAAAAAACAAATTACACCAAACACAATCTCTGAAAAAATACAAACACATACTACACAAACACAAGTTCTCTCAAGAAATGAAAAAATTTCAAAAGAATATATTGAAAAATACAAAAGTACATATCCAATAAATGCAATAAGACTAAGACTTATAGAATCAGGAATACCTGAAAATGAAGTAAATACATATATAAATAAATATTCTTAATAAATTAATTTTAAGTCATATTAATAGTTAAAATTAAATCATTATAAAAAATGAAAAACAATAAAAAAGATATTAAAAAAGCATCACTAGTTATCCTAAAAAAAGAAAATAAAATTTTACTAATAAAAAGACATAATACGAAATTTGCTAACAACATGTATACACTACCATCAGGAAAAGTTAATAATAATGAAACTTTTCTAGATGCAGCTATTAGAGAAACAAAAGAAGAAGTTAATGCATCAATAAAAAAAGAAGATATAAAATCCTGTTTAATAATTTTTGAAAATAAAGAAAATGAAGATAGTGAATGGATACATCACTTTTTCATAACAAATAATTGGACTGGAATAATTAACAATATGGAACCTGACAAATGTAATGATGTTTCTTGGTTTGATATAAACAACCTACCAAACAATACAATCACTTTTGTAAAAGATGCTATAAAATATATAATAAATAACAAAGAACATTACTATGAAATAAAATAAAAATAGAAAAAACATATCTGAAATCTAAAACCTTAATAACAGCTCTGAATTGTAATCTCATTTTCTTATGGTATCAACTCAAGCAAATATGAATATAATTTATATAAGACTCACAATAATTCAATATTAAATTCTTGAATGTCATAAAACTAAGGCTTACACGAGACATTCTCACATCAGGACATCTCCACAAATACCATTTAAATATAAAATATTTCTTACTGCTCTTATTTAATGACACAATTCAACATTTTAAAACAGAGCCTAGAAAACAAAAAATTTAAAAAAGATTAGAACTACAATATAATAACAAATATTAAAATTAAATAACAAAAATAAAATAAAAAATGAAAAAAGTAAAATTAATAGACTTATTCGGCGTTAAATACGATGAAATGGAAAACAAGATAAATGAGCAAATAAAAAAACTCCAAGAAAATGGAAACACAATAATTGAAGTAAAACCAATTGGTGAAAACTTAAGCAAATGCGTGATTTTTGTAGTATACGAACAAAATTAGTAATATATAACTAAATTCTTTATCAAAAGTTTGTAAAATTTATGTGGTTTCCTGAAATTATTTCGCTTAGTAACATAATTCATTTTCCTTTAATTAA
>CAYLKB010000059.1:9529-9973 GCA_964384165.1 uncultured Methanosarcinales archaeon | reverse complement strand
GTTGTCACTAAAAGTAGTTTTGAAAGTTGAATCTTAAGGTTCATCTACTGATAAAAAGCAAAACTTTAAAAAGATTTCAATCCCCTAAATTACTATATATATCTATATTGTTAAAAAATGGACAGTATCATAAAAAACGCAGTTTCTAACGCACAATCAGAAAGAGTTCACATTCAAAGTCAGGATGACGAAGAATTACTAGCAGTACTAAGACAACACATGGCAAGAATCAAGGTTATTGGTATTGGTGGAGGTGGAAATAATACCCTTGATAGAATAGCAGAAATTGGTGTTGAAGGAGCAAGAACTATTGCTATTAATACAGATGCACAAGACTTAATTGAAACCAGAGCTGACAAAAAAATTTTGATTGGTAAAGAACTAACTAAAGGACTTGGAGCAGGAGCTGTCCCAAAAGTAGGAGAAGAAAGTGCAAGAGAACAA
>CAYLKB010000059.1:0-9519 GCA_964384165.1 uncultured Methanosarcinales archaeon | reverse complement strand
TAACTTGCGGTATGGGTGGAGGTACTGGTACAGGTGCTGCGCCAGTTATTGCAGAGATGGCAAAAAAATCTGGGGCATTAGTTGTTGGAGTTGTTACTGTACCATTTGCAATGGAAGGTTCAAGAAGATATGAAAATGCTATCATAGGACTTGAAAAAATGGAAAGATTTGTTGACACATTAATTGTAATTCCAAATGAAAAACTACTTGAAATAGCACCTAACCTTCCACTCCACACTGCATTTAAATTAGCAGACGAAGTATTAACTAACGCTGTTAAGGGAATAACTGAACTTGTAACAAAAAACGGACTTATCAACCTGGACTTTGCCGACATTAAAACTGTAATGACAGATGCTGGAATGGCAATGATTGGTCTTGGTGAATCAGATAGTGAAAACAGAGCAGATGAAAGCGTTGAAAGAGCTCTAAATAATCCACTTCTGGATGTTGAATTAAAAAACGCTGGGGGAGCTCTTGTAAATGTAACCGGAGGTTCTGACATGACACTTGAAGATGCAAGAAAAATTGTAGCAAGAATAGCAGATACCCTAGATGATGATGCAAAAATAATTTGGGGAGCACAAATTATGGAAGATTTAAACAAAGTAATAAAAACAATGGTAGTAATTACTGGAGTAAAATCTGACCAAATTAGAGGCAAAAAAAGAATTGAAAAACAAAGTCAAAATATTGACAATGAACTTGGCCTTGAATTTATCAGATAAAAATTTAAGATTACCAAATTTATATTCTACTTTATAAAAACATTTAAAAACTAAGTTCAATTTTATTAATATAAATGGCAATAAAATTCATATCTGATATGAAAAGAGTTTGGAAAGTAACAAAAAAGCCTAACAAAAAAGAATATTTTCAAACTGCAAAAATCGTACTAATTGGTTTTTTAATTATAGGGCTAATAGGATTAATTGTTCATATAATTGACCACTTGCTAATCAAAAGATTATTCATATAAAATCAAAATGGAAAATAAAAAAGAATCTCATGAATTCTACATTGCAAGGACAGCTCCTGGAAAAGAAGAGAAATTCTTAGACTCAATAGAACAAACTCTGAAAAAAAAAGAAGATACAGGCATATATGCAGTTTTCAGACCAGAAACAGTTAAAGGATATGTTTTTATTGAAGGGGAAAGCCTATCAAAAGTAGTAGATTCACTAAGAGCAGTCCCAAATAATAAGGGAGTTATAAGAACTCCCGTAGATTTCTCTGAACTTGAAAAATACTTTGAAAAAGATGGAGAGCAAGTTATTGTCCATGAGAGAGATATAATTGAAATTATATCTGGACCATTCAAAGGAGATAAAGCAAAAGTAGTAAGATTAGTACCTGGAAAAGATGAAGTTATAATAGAACCTCTTAATATGAGCGTTCCTATTCCTATAACATTAAGTTTAGATGATATTAGAGTAATTGAAATAAAAGAGGAAGAAAAAAATGACTAAAGCGACACAAAAAGAAACAACAGAAATAAAATTAAACAAATTTGAAATTACAAGACTTTTATCATCACGTGCTTTTGAACTAGCAAGTGGAGCTAAACCTAAAGTTAAAATAGACAAAAAGAACAATGTCCTTTTTACTCAAGACTATGTAAAAATAGCTCAAAAAGAATTTGAAGAAGGAAAATTAGACCTTAAAATATATAAATAAGAATAATTAAAAACTAATATTTAAAAATACTTTTACTTAAACTATATTATGCAACTTCTAAATAAGAATAATCTAACTTTTGAATTAAAACCTGAAAACAATGATGACTTATGGATATTATCAGAATTTATCAACCCAGAAGACATAATATATGCAACAACAGAAAGAAAAGTTAAAATAGGAGATGAGAACTCTTCAAAACAAGTAAAAAAACTAATGTATATAGAATTACTAGCAAAAAAAATAAATTTTGAAAATAACATTCTAAGAATCTCTGGCGAAATACAAAATGAAACTGAATATACAGCAATAGGACAGAATCATAGTATAAGCATTAAGGCAAATGATAAAATAATAATTAAAAAAAACAATATTCTAAAATTTGAAGAAAAGATACTTAATAAATCTCTTGAAACAAAAAAATCACATAATTTATTAATATTAATAGATAGAGATGAAATTGTAGGAGCAGAATTCACATCTTTCTCATATAAAATAATATTAACAGCAAATGGACTAGGCTCAAAAAAACAATACAACCAAGAAATAGATGAAAACAAACAAAAATATGAACTCATTAAAGATTTACTAAACAAAGACTATAACAACATAATATTCTCAGGCCCAGGAGACTTTAAAGAACGATTAGCAAAATACATCAAAGACTTTATGAATATTAAAATTAGCATAATAACATTTCCCGAAGTAAATGCATCATCAGCTGTTCAAAAAGCAATTAAAATAATCTCTGAAAAAAACATTTTAGAAGACTCAAGACTAGCTGAAGAAGAAGAAGAAACATCAGAACTTCTAAAAAATATAAACATCAACAACAAATATGCATATGGATATGAAAACTCAAAAAATGCAACAAATGAAGGAAAAGTAGAGAAACTACTCATTACTACAAAACTTATAACTAAATATAAAGATGAGGGAAATTACTCAGAAATAAATTCTATCATGAAAACCTGTGAAGACCTTAATGGAAAATTATTTATATTAGATAGTAAGAATGAACCTGGAAGAATAATAGATGGTCTTGGAGGAATTGCATGCATATGCAGATATTAAATTAATCAAATAAAAACTTCATAATCTTATTTGAAAAATAAGACTTTAAAATTATCTATAATAAAAAAATAAAAAAAATAAATATAATTACTTATCAAAAACCATATCATTTAAAATCTTCTGTTTCAAAGCATTATGACTCATATAACCACCATATGGTCTAGCCACAGTCTTTTTTGATTTAGGAAGATTTTTAAATTGCCTATTAGTAAGTCTTGGTATTCCCCTAAGAGGTTTACCTGTCACAGCGCATTTCTCTACTTGCCTGTTTCTCTGCCTGTAATGAACTACAGTACCATTAGGAGTTCTAACTTGAACCCTTCTTAGTCTTCTACTCTTTAAATGTCCTGATACCATATTATAGAAAATCCCATAAGCTTTATAAATGTTATTTATATTTTGTTTACAAGTAACATGATCTAATAGTATCACACTTTTATCATATTCCTGACACTTAAGTTCATTAATACCTAAAAATAATAACTAATAAACAAAATGATTAACAACTAAGAAAAATAAAATAAGACTATAAATAAATATACTTAAGAACATACACAAAATACTAATGATATGATTTCAATACTTGATGGATTATATACTTATTATGGTTTAGATTACATTAGTTTTATACTAGGTCTTCTTGGAATAATTTACATTACAAAAAAAATGCCCATAGGATTTCTATTTACTGCAATTTCAGTTTTATTTGCAGCAATTGTTTCTTTAATAGCATCACAATATGGTTTCATAATGGCAAATACTTTAAGTTTTATACTTCTAATAAGAGGTTATATAACATGGAATAAAGAAAATAAACAAATAAAAATAAAACAAAAAAGCTAATAAAACATACCAGATAATTCTACGAAAAAATATATATTAATTTTACAAATATGCAGAGAAACTTTTTCCTAACATAACATGCCAACAAAAGACGAATATTCATAAAATGATTTTTAAAAAGTATCACAAAATACCTACCATTATAACAAATAGTAGTATCAAAACAAATATAATATAAATTATAATAAATTTAATAATACAAAAATGGGTTACATTTCTCCTTTAGAATTCATTTAAGATATTGATTATAGAAATCAAATTTCTTTAAAATAAAATAAACCTTTAGATGAAATACTAAGTGAATTAAAAAATATTCAATGTTATGAAAATGATAAAAAAGATTCTACAATGGCATTACACCCTCCAAGAATATTAAGATCAGTAATTGATTATAAAATCTCAAATCCCAAATTAGAAGAACAAACATTTTTATTTTTACAAGAAGCAATTGATTATACACTATTATTATATTCTAACCCTGAAATGACTCAAGAAATTAATAATAATAATAAAAGGCTTTGTCCGGAATATCATTTTTCTGATGGTGTCGATTCAAGCTAAATTAACACAAAAGTAGATACAATAGGTTTTACCCCACATATTGATTGGAATGACTGTGAAGTATTTAATGATTGTAGAAGTATATTATCTACAACCCTCACATATAGTCCAAAATACTTATTAGTTGATTCAACATGTTTTCAGCCAATGTAAATAAATTAGACGACACATTTGGAACACATAGACATTCTCTTTTGTTACATTACTACCAGTATAGTCTATATATTGGATCAGCTGGTGACACACGTACATGTGGAAGCATTAAATGTTGCAAATATATTACATCATAAATAAAAAATACCATTTGTATTATTATTATCTAATATAAAACCTATATCTTTCCAAAAACTTCTAGCTTTTATTATTATATTAAGAGCTTCAATCTTTACAAAACCCTTATTTCTACAATATAAAATTAAAGAATTTATTATCTCCTTTGAAAGAGCCTTAAAATCATTTTCAGGATTAAATCTATGTAACTTATATATATTAAAATTTAATATTTGAAAAGAATCTGCCACTACTTTAAATTGTATAAAACCTTCATCAAATCTTATCTCTATCTCATTATTATGTCCTATTTTTGATATATTAGAAGCACCTGCTATCTCAAATATTTTTATCAGTTCATCAATATTTATGTCAACCATAAAAATATAACATATCTAATCTTTTTATTATTTACTAATTTTTTAAATAAAATACTTATTATTAAATTATAATTATTATTCATATTATAACTAAATATAAACATTATTTATAGTCATCTAGAAAACTTTTTCTTTTTATACCAACCTCCAGGAATAGCATTATTTCTAAGATATCGCAATGTACTCAAAGTTAAAAACTTCTTCTAAACATAATACGATTAAATATTATTATCAATTATAACAATTAATACTACATCTACTGACAAAATAATATTAGCAATGACAATAATTAAAAATAATTATATGATTAAATATAATTAGCATTAATATTAATATTTAAGCTCATTTTATGATTAAATATTGCTGGCATATACATCAATATTTAGTCTCAAAAAAGAAAATTGTTCTTAAAACATCACACTTTTAAAAATATATACGAATATATATAATATATAAATATATTAAAGGTAATATTTATTAGTTCTCCAATATTCACACATTTGAACTCAGCACAGCACTGTTCCATATAAATCACACTTTTAAGATATGTCAAAAACATTAATAACTAACAATAATTATAATAACTAAATGATAATACAAATTGAAGACATAATATTCTTGGAAAAATGCAAATACATTTTATTTAAGGAAAAAAAGAATGGACCGACAATATAATAAATAAATTAATGCCAGAAGTTGAAGTAAAGTATTGGAAAGAAAAATACCTCTCAGTAGACCAAAGACACAGATGTGAAACATTATAATATGTTTTCAATCAAAAAGAAATTACTGCAAAACTTACAAAAAGAAAACTTATAAAAGAATTAGAATTAAACTTGAAAGACAAAAATACATACACAATTCAAGATTTAATAATAATGATACAATTTGACCTTAATCCAAGAAAATTATATTAGGGCGTATAATATACATTATACGTATTTTAATATGTAAAAATTGTCCATTTTAAAGCCGAAATAATGAATTATCATGAATATTATGTCTAGTAAATAAAAAAGTCTTCTCAAAATGGCTCTCATTTAATATGTTTTAAAAAAGATTAATTACTGACCTTTAAAGAAATATTAATATGAAAATTTTAATATAACCTCAAATATACATAATAATTAATACTAATTTAGTATTTGCAAGAAGATTTCAAAATTAGACTATTTTACTAACAATATTAAAAAGAAATTAAAAATATAATATAATTTGTGTTACATAGAAGTTTAAATTCTTTTGAACAAATATAATAGAGCTAATTAAATGAGAGAGAAACTAAATAAAAAGATAAACTTTTGTAAAATAATACATTAAAAGATTCAACAAGAAATAATATTTAAAAGTGTGAATTTATAAGAACATATGTCATATTGAATTAAACTATTTAAAAAGTGTGAATATGATAGAACTAAATTAGATAATTAAATAAATGTGAAAATATCTGCACGAATAATACAGGATTAATAATTGATATCATTGACAATAATATTCTATCATAATAAAAATAATTAATTATTATCATAGCTATTAATATTTAATCATTTTTAAATCATACTTTATTATTATTGCTAATAAGTTACTATCACAAAAAAAAGATATAAAATTTAATAAATGCTAATAATATTTAATCACAAAAATATGTTAAAAAATAAATTAAATATAATAAAAATAATAATTATAAAAACCTAACTAAACCTTTTTCAACAAACTCAATATCAGGATTTGCTGTCCCATAATCATGAAATCCTCCGGCATCAACAATATTATGTCTTGAGAAACCATCTCCGAACAAACCTGCTTTAGCATAATCTAAAAACTTCCCCTGCATCATAGCAGAAACAGTCCCAAATCTACATGCTAGCAAAATTCCATCAGGACATCCATGAATAAATTCCAATGCTCCATCATTATTTTTAATTTTTGCCCTCGTATCAATATCAGTATATGGCAAGTGCATTAATTTTACTCCCCCATTAGAACTTATTTCAAATGGCCTAAAAAGTGTGCCAATTACTTTATCATTATCAATCCCATTAGGCCTTAAATCTATTAAACCAACTCTAGCCCCTTTCAAATCTTTTTGATATAAAATATCTGCTAATGAATCAGAATCCAATTGCAAATAAATTGGATTAATATCTCGCGCATGTTCAGCCCTCATAGAATTTACACCATATGATAAACCCCCATTTAAAATTTTCTTCACTGCAAGAGGCAATGTCCTATGCATTTTACCACTATCCCAATCATATCTTATTGTCATATCAGCCATAAAAACAATAACTTAGTTTTAAATTATATATTTTAGTAATAAATATCACTTACAAATAAATATTTTTACTTACATGGTAAATAATATATTTAAAACCTATCTAAAAGCAAAAGAAATAGCATACATAACTAATAACACTATTATGATAGTTATTACTACAACAAGCTCACCCATAACAAAAGAAGCTGAATAATGGCCAAACAACTGATTATATTTTTTTCTAAATTTAAATAAAAAATAAAAAGACATAATCATAACAAGAAAGCATAAAAATATTAAGCCAACAAAAATATCAAATAATTCCATATTACTAATATTTTTAAAGATATTGTTATATTTTTCATGTCACTATAAAATAATATTTATTTTTTAATAGTATTTGACTTTATTTTAGAAAACAAACTGCTATTAGAAAACCAACCAGTTTTATGATGTTTCTTGTTAAATTCATGCATTGCAACTATAAATAAAGACTCAGCCCAACCAAGTGGAGTATTCTCATTATAATCTGAAGAATTAGAAAAATAAAGTTCAGGAAGACCATATTTTGTATCAATTGAGATTAATTTATCTATAAAGAATTTTGCCTTTGTCAAGTTTCCCATTTTATCATAAATAATAGCAAGCCATGCAAATCCCATTGTCCACTCTGCTTCCTCAGAATAACCATCAGGATTTCTATTATAATAATAATCATTTTTATATCTGATTACACCTTTTTGTCTTACAAGATGATACTCAACATTTTCCAAAATTAGCTTCCTATTCTCAGCATTAACAACATTATAAGGATATATCAATGACAACTGTGCTAAATCTACATATTTCTTTTCTGATTCTCTAGGTAATAAGTGTGAAAGCATCTGCTCTCCCTTATCAATTAGATAATGAGGAACATGTATTTCACCTAATTTTTTAACAGACTTCAATCCAGCCAGACATGCACCTACAGATGATGCATGAATTTCCTCATTTTCTTCCCAAACTCCATTATCAAAATCCTCCCAATATCTAAGAGATGCCAAATATCTAACTAATTTATTAACTATCCTGATTTTTTCTTCAGTATTTAAAATTGACCTCCTCTTATGTTCTTCTAATTTCCCAATCATAAACAAAATAGCTCCTACTGCATCATTTTGCTTATTCCCCCAATCTTCCCAAAACTCATCAAAATTCTCAGGATGAACTCTTGCATGTATATACTCATGCTTGTATTTAGGTTTATGAGCAATAGCATGGTCTATTTTATACTCATGTTTGATAAAAGCAGTTAATAAAGCATTATATGTCTTTTCAACTGTCTCCCAATCACCAAGTATTTCAAATGCCAAACATTCATAAAAATTATCTCTAAGCCATGATTTATCATACCCAGTGCTTACATTCTTAGTTGATGCAGCAAAAAGACCACTTTCATATTGCAAACTTTTTAATATTTTAAGATGTTGGTCAATAAGATGTTTATAGCTTATTCTTCTTTTTTTTCTAAACATAATAAAGAATTTTCATTAAAAGAATATATAAATATTATTTGTCTTATTTAAGTGGATAATTTAGTAATTTATTACAACTCTACCATCATTTCCATTAATTCCTTCATTATTTAATACACTTGAACCTCCATACCCAGCACTTCCTGCATAATCTGTATCTGAAGTATTTGCAGGAGTTCTTCCAGAACCTGCGGTATTTGTACTTCCATACCCACTTCCCCCACCACCACCAGCACCACCAGCACCATCATTAATATCATAAAAACCAGAACCTCCCCCACCACCCCCATAATATCCTCCACCTCCACCTCCACCTCCACCTCCACCACCACAAGCAATAGCAACAAAATCTTCACCACCACCTCCTCCAGCTCCACCCCCATTAACTCCAGCAGCCCCATCATCAACACCACAATCACCACCGTCACCTCCTGTCTGAAAACTACCACTATTACCATCATTACAATTTAGACTACTTCCTCCCGTACCAACTGAAACTTGAGTCCCCCTATTTCCCCCATCTGCATCATCTGAGCTTGAACCAGTAACTCCATTTGACCCTCCTCCAGCCCCACCACTACCAGCAATCCACATGCAAGCACCACCTCCACCACCGCCTCCACCAGCAATAACCAATGAAGTAGCCCCTCTCTTAATTCCACTCCATCCACCCCCTCCAGCACCTCCATAATAATATTGTCCACCACCTCCACCACCACCAACATATACAGTTAAAGTCTCTGAAGGAGTTACAGCAATTGTTGATTGAGCAAAACCTCCCCCACCACCATTACCTGAACCATAAGAATTATCATAAGAATCTCCACTACCCCCACCAGCACCCCAAGCCTTTACAGTAATACTTGTAACACCTGCAGGGACTGTAAATGAGTAACTACCTGGAGCAGTATTACTAGGAGCACCTGCCCCATATTCTACT
>CAYLKB010000058.1:0-10407 GCA_964384165.1 uncultured Methanosarcinales archaeon | reverse complement strand
GAAAGTTGAATCTTAAGGTTCATCTACTGTTTAAAATATTAAATTCTAGATATGTTTTTGTGTAAAAAGGGTTTTAGTTCTATAGTTGTAACTATTTTGCTTATAGTAGTTTCAGTTATATCTATTATTGGTTTTCAAATATGGTTTAATAATTATCAAAGTCAGATTAATATAGATGTGGAAAGGGGTGTTAATTCTGGTTCATCTATAATAGTTGAAAGGTTGGAAGTTGATGGGTTTGTATATGTTAAAAATCAAGATAATAAAAATGTAACTATACTTGATTCAAAGCTTTCTTTACTTTCAAATAAGTCTGATGTTCCTGGATGTTCGAGAAATGCGGATGTAACAATTATTCCGGGAGTAATCTCGAGTTTTATTGTTTCTGATACAACATGTTCTTTATTAAGAAATGAAATATATGGAATTACTTTAATTACAAATTCAGGTGTTTTTAGAAGTATTATGATTGCAAGGTAATTTTTATTCTTTTTAATATTTACGTTTAATCCTGATGTTTAATATATTTTATCCGTATTATAATTACTTTTTAATGACAAACAAAGTTTAATACTGCTATTATTTTCAAATTAATTACAAATGGAAAAAAATAAAGTTTTCAAGAAAAAAGCTATTAGTCCTGTAGTAGCTACAGCTTTATTGCTGGTAGTTGCTGTAGTGGCTGTAGTTGGATTTCAAACTTGGTTTAATAATTACCAAAGTGGTTTGAATGCCGATGTTGAGAAAAAGTCTAATGTAGGTGCTGCATTAACTGTAGAGTTGTTAGAAGCAGATTGTTCTATTTATGTTAAAAATACTGGAACTGAAGATATTGATCTGTCAGAAGTTAAGATATCTTGGGCTTCAAATGGTACTGAAGTTCGTTCAACAACTACATCTCAACGTGTTAATGCATCAACAGTAAATAATTTGTGGGGAAATAGTACTGCATGTGCATTAAATGTTGGTTCAGAATATAATGTTGTGTTAGTTTCATCTTCTGGAGTTTTCACATTTTCGCATTTAGCTAGATAAGAACTAGGTTATATGTTAATATGAAATATTTTTCATTTATTTCAAGTAGGAAAGGAATTGTATCTATTACAACATATACTCTTATTATATTTCTTATGGTAGTGCTGTTCTTTGGAGTTTTTAGTTTTTATAATAATACAAAATTAAATGCTCAAAATGCAGGACTAAAACTTGAGATTATGAATTCTCTACTTACATTTAGGTCTGATTTGCTCAATCTTGCAGTATTTAATAATTCAAATATTTCATATTTTGATAGAAATTATGATTTAAACTTGATTGTCTATTTAGAGAATAAAACAATTACTGGTGCTTATCTTACAGATACTTCTAGAGTTGAAGTTAATATTTCTACTTTGGGTTTGAGATTTTGCGATAAATATTCTGTTAGTTTTGAGAGTTTAAAGATATTTTCAAATAATGGGAGTTGTGTTATGCTCGTTAGTTGAGAAATTTATTTTTATAATTTTACAACTTGTCAATATATATATAATTTTAAAAGTATTCTTTGTTATATTTATTTATGAATTTTAAGAAAAAAGCTATGACGGAGATTATATCGTTTACTTTTATACTTCTTGTTGTAATTGTAGCAGCACTTACAGCATATATATACTCAAAACAAATTATAGAATCAACGGCAAGAGAATATGAAAAGGAAAATATTATTTCTTTTTTTAAAAAGTTTTCTCAAAAAGAGAGTCAAATTAAGAGATTTGATAATTTTGCTGTCTCAATGGATTTGAATTTTAGAGAAGGATTGGTTTATTTTAGAGGTAATCAGATAGTTTACATAAGTAGGCTTGATTATGCTGGGCCTACTACTTGTTTAAATGACATCTGTTATTCAAGTCAAGATGGGGGAGAAGTTATTTACTATAATTTGTCAGGTGATTATGAGTTTTATCATAATTTTTCACTTCAAAGTGGAAATTATCAATTTACAATTACAAATTTAAAAAATGATGAGAAATTTAGGATTAGCTTCAAGTAATTTTTCTTTTTCAAGAAAAGCTTATTTGCAAATTGATTTGCTTTTTGCAGTTTTAATTTTTATTATTTTCTTATTTGTTTCATATCAGTATGTTTCTGATAAGTTTGATAATTTTGAATTTGTAAATGAAGTTAATATGATGCAGGCAGATGCTAGAGATTTATGTTTTTTACTTACTAAAACAGCTGGGGCTCCTAATTATTGGAATTTAGTAGTCCCGAATATGATATATCCTGGAATAAGAGATGGAGAAAATTATAATTTATCTTTGAATAAAATGAATGCTTTTACTGATGGGAATTATATGGATATTGTAAATTCATTAAATATTGGAGGATTTATTTATATAAATGTGTCTGGAATAAATTCAGATACAAATTATCTGGAGTTTGGAGAAAAAGTTCAATTCCCTGAATTTGTTGGTTCTTATGTGTGTTATGGTCAATATACTGAACCCGTACGAGTTTATGTGGAGGTTTGGAAATGATTGTAAATTATAAGTCTCAAATTTCTGTATTTGAGATGCCACTTTTAATATTGTTATTTTCATCAGCATTTGTTTATGTCCAATATGATAAGCAACCAGATGTTATTGGTGATGTTATTCTTGCTGAAACTCTTTTAGATTCTGTATATCATAATGATACTTTTAGATATTTGCTAGTGACAGAAAATATTGCATCAGCGTCTTTGCAAGAAGATTGGGCACAGCTTAAAACTTATCTTGATAGAACGGGGCTTAGTTATGAGATAAAAATTGAAGATTTAACTAATGAAGAATTTGTTTATACTTGCAATGCTCAATATAGCAAAGTTATTTCTCAGAGAATTATTGCCGTCTATGATGGGGGTAGTTATTCTCAAAGAACAATTACTTTTGGGGTGTGTTACTGATGAAATTTGCTAAGAATGGTCAGTTTTTTATATTATCTGGGTTGTTTATGGTTTTATTAGTTATTTATATCTATTCATTAGAGACGGATAATACTTATATATCTTCGGGTGTAAAAACAAGTATATATGAGAATGTTGTATATGAAACTTGCATGATTGGGAGAAATAGTAATTCTTCAAACATTGATTCGAGGTTTGGAAGTTTTTCACTATTTGTGATGAATTATTGTGAAGATTTTTCAAATGAGTGTATATTGGAGATTAATTTAAAACCAGGTAATCCTCCTGGAGGTAATATGAGTTTGTTAAATTACACACATTATAGTTATGAATTAACTTATACTTGGGATAATTATACATATTACAAAAACTTTACTTGTTAAAAATGGTTAGAAATTTTTCAAAATTAATAAATGCAGCTAGGAAAACATATACAAATAATAAATCTACTTTTGATGTTTTTTTGCAGAATAAATTAGATATAATTTCTTATCAAAATATAATAGATTCTAATAGGGATATTACTATAGATAGTCCTATTCAAAATTCAAGTAATCTGTATAATAATACTTCTAATACTACAATGCCAAATACTAATTATAATTATGGTAGAAATCCAATAGACCCTAATTTATATGATGATGATTTTGATGATGAGAATAATAATTTGAAATCAAAGAATTCTATTCAATATCGTGGTGGTAATATGAATAATATGCAACAAGGATATCAGAATAATAATCCTTATGCAAATATGTCGCCAATAAATTTTATTGCTGGTGATAGCTCAAATCCCTCATCGCCAATTAATATTATAGCTAAGAATTATATTAATCCAGATGTTTTTGAAATGGATAATGACCTAAAGGAAGTTATTTCTGAACATAAATCGAAAAAACTTGCAAAAATTCCCGACTCACTTTTAAAAGAATCTGCTACTGATTGGGAACCAATAAATTATCGTGGTGTAAATGAAGAGTATATTTTATTTGATCAAGCAAATGTTAAAATATTTTTTGATGATAATTTGCAAAAACTGATTTATGCAATAGATGAGCCTGTTTTGACAAATGAAGAAGTTGAAATTTTAAATGAATTAAAAAATGGTTTTATATATGCGTTTGAGAAGATAGCTCCTAATTTAATTGATGTTTCAGGAAAGGATTTAATAAGTCAAGGCATTAAAAAATTATGTTCAAAGTATAGAATAAAAATTGATGATAATCAACATAAAAAATTAAATTATTTTTTAGTAAGGGATTTTTTGGGTCTTGAAATTATAGAACCTATTATGCATGACCCTTATATTGAAGATGTTTCATGTGATGGTTTAAATATTCCTATTTTTGTTAATCATTTGAAATATGGGCCTTTGGAAGTTAATAAGAAGTTTAATGATGGGCTTAGATTGAACTCATTTATTATTAAATTAGCTCAAAAAGCTAATCAGGAAGTATCTCTCTCAAAACCAATTATGCAAGGGGCTTTACCTGATGGTTCTAGGGTTGAGGCGATATATGGGAAGGAGATTTCTGAAAAAGGGTCATCATTTACTATAAGGAAATTTAGGGCAGAGCCATTTACACCAATTCATTTAATAGAATTTGGAACAATGCCTCCTTTTTTGCTTGCATATTTGTGGCTTGCAGTTGAGAATAAACAGTCGTTGTTGGTTTCAGGAGGGACTGCTACAGGTAAGACTACTATTTTAAATGCTCTTTCTTTATTTGTTCCGCCAAGTTCTAAAATTATATCAATTGAAGATACTCCAGAAATAAATTTGCCTCATGAACATTGGTTAGCTATGATTGCTAGGGAGTCAGAAGGAAAGTCTGAGGTTACCATGTTTGATTTGCTAAAAGCTTCTCTAAGAGAGAGACCTGATTATATTATTGTTGGAGAAATTAGGGGTGCTGAGGCAGCTATCTTATTTCAGGGAATGGCAACAGGACATGCAGGACTTGGAACAGTTCATGCTGAGAAGTTTACAGATTTAGTTAATCGTATGACAATTGCACCAATTAATTTGCCAAAACAATTATTAACTGAAATGAACATAGTGCTTTTTATGAAACAAGTGAAAGTTAAGAGTAATATTGTAAGAAGAATTTTTAGTGTGGTAGAAATAGTAGATTATAATAGTAGGTCTGATAAATTTAATATAAATGAATTTTTAAAATATGTTCCTGGGGAAGATATTTTTAATTTTAATGAAGAGTCAAAAGTCATTAGCAATATGATAGAATCAAGGGGTGGGAATGAAGAAGGTTTGTGGAATGAGATAGAAAAGAGGAGGAGAATTTTGGATTTTATGCATAAAAATAAGATAGTTGAATTTAGGGAAGTTAATCAAATTATTGGAACTTATTACAAAAATCCTGAAAAAATATTTGATTTTATGGAAGAGTTGAAGGAGAAATTAGATAAGGAAAATGACAAAGAGTGAGCAAAACCAATTATATAAAAATAAAGAAAGTCCTGTTAGTGTTTATGCTCATTATGTTTATAGATATTTTGGAAGAAAATTACTTTTAAAGCCAAAATTTAAAACTTTTTTTAAAAATAATATATATAATAAAAAATATGAGTCAATATTAAAACAGGCAAATATGAAGATTTTGCCTGATGAATATTTTATCACAATTTATCTTACAATTATTTTTTTATTTATTTTTACATTTTTTTTATCGTTTTTGTTTTTTATATTTGAAGTTGTTTTATATTCTATGATTTCTTTTTTTTTAGGATTGGTAATTGTTTCAATTATGGGTATTTTTTTGTACAATTATCCAATTTTACTTGCAAAGGATAGGGGTAAGAAGATTGATGCTTCTATACCTTATTTGTTGCCTTATATGAAGATTTTGGCAAAAGAATTGAGTTTGTCAAAAATAATTGAAATTATTGATAAATTTTTAATTTATGAAGAAATTAAATCTGAGTTTGAAAAAATTAATTATTATTCTGATTTTATTGGTTATGATATTCATAGTTCAATAAGGGAGGCTATGCAGTCTTGTCCTTCAAGGACATTAGCTGATTTTATGAATGATTTGGTAACAATTTCCGTATCAGGTGGAAATATTTATAATTATATGGAAAAAAAATTAGATAATCTTGAACAAGAGATTGAGTCTATTGAAAAAAAGAATATTGATACTTTGTTGATTTATTCTCAAATATATGTTGTAGTTTTATTAATTTCGCCTTTGTTTTTTACAATTATGACTTCTATTTTAAATATGCTTTCATTTGAAACTATGGGTTCTGGTGGCGGAATTGGTGATGTTTTGGAGGCAACAAGCTCTATATTGATGGTTTTGGTTTTATTACCTTTGGCTTATGCTGGGTTTATGATGTTGATATATTACTCAAAACCTCTTTATTCAAGATTAAAACCTATGAGGGAGCAAAAATGAAAAAATCAAATTTTTTTGATATTGATATAAATAGTATTATTCGGTGGATATTACTGATTCTTACTTTTGCAGGTTTTATATTTGCAATTTTTACAACATTTAGTGATTTAACGAATGCAAAAATTGTAAATATTGTAATGATAATGCCATTTGTTTTTTTTATGATACCTTATCTTGTAATGACTTTATATGAAGTTAAAAAAGTGGAGGCTAAAATGGAAATTGTCCCAAGATTTTTAAGAGATGTTGTAGATAATGTTGAGTCTGGACTTGATTTGATAGCATCTATTAAGAGCACTCAAAATAATGAATATTTAGTATTAAATCAAGAAATTACAAAACTTGTAAATCAACTTTCTTGGGGTATTTCTTTTGATAAAGCTTTTTTAAGATTTGCAGAAAATGTTGGTAGTAAGAATTTGAAAAGAGATTTTTTATTAATTGTTGAAGCAAGAAGGGTTGGGGGTCATGTTGAAAAACTATTGAGGGAACTTTCAGAAAAAATTAATTCTGAGAATTTGAGAATTAAGGAGAGAAAAAGTAATCTTGCGTCAAATACTTTTACAGGTTATATTTCTTTTATTATTTTTATCTTCATAATTATTTTAACATATAATAACTTATTTCTAAATTTGACTGAGAATGTTCAATCAGATGGTTCTTTTATAGCTGATAATAATAATGATGCCTTATCTAAAATTTATTTAACATTGCTTACATTAATGTCATATGAACTTGCAATATTGTCAGGTTTTCTTTTTGGATTGATGCAGGAAAATAATTTAATTAGTGGGGCTCCGCATGTAGTGGCCTTAGTTACTATTACATTTATTGGATTTTTCTTTTTTGTGGGAGTATGATTAGAAAGGTGTGTATTGATTTTTTTTGAATGATTGTTTGATGTTAGTTTACGTTTTTGGGATTGATTATTGTTATTGGTGATTGAAAAGTTTTATAATAAAATATAAGTTTTTATTTATATATGGTCCTGTGGTCTAGCCTGGATATGACGATAGCCTCCTAAGCTGTAGGTCGGGAGTTCGAATCTCCCCGGGATCGTATTTTTCACTTGACAATAAACACAAATGCTTTTATATGTTCTATTTTTAATTTTATTAAATGGAAACGATAACACTGACTCATGTGATGTTTTGGGCAATACTTGCTGTAATGCTTGTTCTGTTATATGCTCTTAAGCAAATTATTGTAACTCAAAGATATATGAAAAATATTGATTTGAATATTGAGAAGTTGGTTAAGAGGACTCTTATGGACGAAGAGAGAATATTAGATGATATTGAGCATAAAAAAAAATTTAAATAATTTTTTTAAGGAAGATTTAAATAATAATAACATGATGATAACTTATGACTAATGATGTACTAGATTATGTCTCAAGCTTGGATCCTGAAAGTTTTTTAGATATTCTATTTGATAGTGGTTTTTATGAAATAATTTTTCCTTTTTTAATAACTTTTGCTTTTTTATATACTATTTTACATTATGTTAGTTTTTTAAAGAGCAAAACAACTGGAGCTCCTTATAAATCAGCAATTATGGTTATTGCTGGTGTTGTATCATGGTATGGTGTTAGTTTTGAGATTAGTGAAGGATATTCATTAGGAAAATTAATGATGATGCTGTTTCCAAATATTTCGGCATTGACTATTGGAATTCTTGCTTTGTATATTGTTGGTGGAATTTTGGGGAAGAATTTTTTAAAAGGAATTTTTGAAAAGAAAAGTTCTGCTTTTTTATATTTGACTATTGCGGGTTTAGGACTTACAACTGTTTTATATTATACAGGAATTGCAATGGGATTTTTGGATTTAGAGCCTGGAAATGGGAATGATTTTTGGAATTTTACAATTGCAGCTTTTTTGCTTATATTAGGAGTAGTTTTTTTGTTTGTTGATTTGGTAGCTGTTGGAGCAATTTTTCTTTTTGTATTCTTTGCTTTTGTATATAATGGTGGAGGGGGTTCTATTTGGGAATATTTTATTGATCCTGTAATTTTTATATTGACAATATTTTTAATTCTGGCCAGTTCTATAACTAGCAGTGGGGAAAAGACTGATGATTTAGCAAAGAAATTGAAAAGACAAGAAAAATCTCTTGAAAGATATAAAAAAAGTTATGGTGGTAAGCCAGCAGATTATGAGAGCAGATTTCATGATATAACCGATAGTGCTTATAATTCAAATAAGGAAAAATATGAAAATCTTACTGGGAAGAAATGGCAGTAATGATTTAATGATTTAAAGTTTGATGTGTGTGAATTAGATTTTATATTGAAACTATTTCTCAGTAATAACTAATTTATTTAAATGATTTTATTATGAAGATATTATGTCAAAATTAACAGAAGCCTTAACTGATCTTGATTTCGAGGAGTTCCTAGATGCATTGTGGGATGGAGGTTGGTATGAATATGTATTTCCATTCTTGCTTATTTATGCATTGGTCTTTACAATTATGAATCAAGTTGAAATTTTCAAAGACAGAAAAGCAGTAAAAGTTATTATTGCTTTAGTTTTTGGTCTGTTTGCTATTGCTTTTCCAATTACTGGGGAAGGTGATTGTGTTGGTTGCGGTCAAACGCTTGGAGAGTTAATGATGTCTTTGTTCCCAGGTGTTTCTGCTTTTTCAATAGGAATACTTGCATTATATATTGTGGCAGCTATGCTTGGAGTTGATTTAATGGAAGTATTTGGCTCTAAGGGGAGTGAACAGCAGTTAATTAGAACTATTTTATTTATTGTTGGAGTTTTGGTAGTTTTGTATTTTTTTGCAAGAGGATATGGTTGGGATGGATTCTCTGGAGATCCTTGGGAAGATTGGCTTCTTGACCCGGCATTATTTATATTAGTACTATTTGGTTTGTTCTTTTACTGGATATCAAAGGATGATGAGACTCCAGAACAAAGAGCTCAAAGAGATGAAAAGAAAAGACAAAAGAAAAGAGAAGCACTTCAAAGAGAACTGGGGGATTTAAATTAATTGAAAATGAATAAATTTTTTATATTTTTTTTAATTACTATTGCTTTTATAGTTTCAGGTTGTACGGGTGGTGGTTCTGGTGGTTCTGGAAGTTATAATTTAGATAGTTTTAATGGGGGTGAGTCTGCATTAACTATTGAGTTTTCAGAGAATGCACCACCTGAGACTGTAAGGGACCAAGGTCAACAGCCATTTATTGTTAGATTATCTATAAAAAATGAGGGTGAACATGATATAAAAGAGGGAACAGGACATGTAAAATTGAGAGGTTTTGATCCTGAAACTTTAGGGCTTACAGAAACTTCAAAACCACTTCCAAATATTAATGGTATAAAAAAACAAAGGAATGGGGATGTCATTCCTGGAGGTCAGGCTCAGATTATATTTAATGATTTAAAATATATGGATTCAGTTGTTGCATCTTCAATTCCATTAAATATTTATGCAAATATATGTTACCCCTATCAAACTAGGGCTGTAGCTATTGTATGTGTTAATGGAAATACTAATCCTTCTCTTGATGAAAATGTTGAAATTTGCCAATTAGATAAAATAAATGAATACTCGAATTCAGGAGCTCCTGTGCAAATAGAGAATGTTAAACAATATCCTTATGGTCAAAGTAGTATACAATTACAATTTGATATAGTTCATTATCCAACTAGTGAAGATGCTAATATATATCAGTCTGGTTCAGTTGATTCTAATTGTAATGTTAATGGGTTTGCGCCATCAAGTTCTGAGGCATTTAATTTGAAGGATAGAGTTAAGTATACTGTTGAGACTGGACTTGATGGTCTTGATTGTGAAAGTACTGGTACAAATTCTAATACTGTAACATTAATTGAAGGTGGGAGTTATCCAGTAACTTGCATTCAGGATACTTCTGGAGAAGATGAATATGAGAAACCAATTACTTTCTTTTTAGATTATGATTATTATGATAGGAATAAAGTAACTGTGAATGTAGAACATATAGGTTAAAATTAATTAAAAATCCTAGGAATTGTTATCCTCGCCATAAATGATGGTGTATTACGCAATTCTTCAAGACGGATTTTTAGT
>CAYLKB010000057.1:0-10470 GCA_964384165.1 uncultured Methanosarcinales archaeon | reverse complement strand
CTGTTGATGATTTAGAGAAATCTCTTAATGATAAGTTTTCTGAGAAGTTATCCTCTGTTGATGTTTTAGAGAAATCTCTTAATGATAAGTTTTCTGAGAAGTTGTCCTCTGTTGATGATTTAGAGAAATCTCTTAATGATAAGTTTTCTGAGAAGTTATCCTCAGTTGATGAATTTGAGAAGAAATTGGCTGAGAAAGTAGAACAAAGACTTACTTCTTTGGAAAAACAATTGAACAAGAGATTTTTAGATTATGATAATGATTTTTCTAATTTTAAGTCTGTTTTGATTGATGAAGTAGAGGATTTAGTTAAAGAAATTAATAAAGTGATTGAGAATAAAGTAGAGATTACTGATAAAAATTTAGCAAAAATTAATTTTATCGGTAATGAGGCTGTAAAGAAGATTAATCAATTAAATGAAGTTCATCATAGTGTTGAGGATGAAATCGGAGTTATTCGTTCAGAGATGCAATCTGTCAAATCTAAGCTGGAGATATTTACTGCACCCTCTATTACTACTATGGACGATCATGTTAATTATATGAAGCAATATGAACGTCAGTTAGTTGCTTTGATTAGAGATTTGAATAAAAGGGGATTGTCAGTTGAAAATATTAGAAATGCGTTAATAAATAAAGGACATCCTAGATTTTATGTAAGTATAATGCTTGATAATTTTGATCAAATATATAATCGTTAGAGAGTTAAGTTTATAAAATTAAATATATTTTTTTATTATATGATTATTCCAGTAAGATGTTTTTCGTGTGGTAAGCCAATTGGGAATTTGTGGGGTGAATACAACAAGTTGTTAGCAGATAATAAATCAGTGAAAGAAGCTTTAGATAAAATCGGGCTTAAAAGATTTTGTTGTAGAAGTGCTATTATGTCTCATGTAGAATCAATTGATATGGTTGGGAAGTTTAAGTGAGACTTGATGACTTATTAGTGACAACATTTATTATTAAATTTTTTTTCTACTTATTGTGATTACAAATATATTTATTAATACTTTAATTTTATTTTGTAAATGGAAATTGTAAGACATTTTACTGTATCGATATATATAGTATTTAATAAAAAAGTTTTGTTGCATCAACATAAGAAATATGATATTTTGCTACCTGTTGGAGGTCATATTGATAGGGATGAATTACCAGAAGAGGCAGCTTTGAGGGAAGCTAAGGAGGAATCTGGTTTGATTGTTGATTTGTATAAGAGTCAAGATAGTTTTATTGATGAGAAGGGCGAGGGAATATTAAATAAGGGTATGTATTTAGATTTGCATTATGTTGGTTCTCAACATCAACATATGGATTTTGTTTATTTTTCTAAATCAAACACTGACAAAATTAATCCAAAACTAGGTGAAACAAAGGAATTGTATTGGTTTTCTAAAGAGGAAATTGAAGAATCTAATTGTATAAAAGATAGAATTAAGAAATATGCTATTGAGGCTCTTGAAGTATATAATTAACAATTACATTTATATATAATTATGATTTTTTTGTATATATGGGAAAATTAGTAAATCTTAATTCTTTAAATAGTATAGATTTCATAGAAAGAGGTCTTATTTGTGGTCTTGAGATACATCAACAATTAAATTGTGGTAAACTTTTTTGTTCTTGTCCATGTTTAATTGAAAAGAATGAGGAATTAGAAAAGAATGTGGAGAGAAGACTTAGGTTTTCTCAAAGTGAAAATGGGGATATTGATAAGGCTGCGCTAGATGAGTTTTTAAAAGGTAAATATAATATATATAAATATAATAATGAAATAGCATGTCTTGTTGATTTAGATGAAGAACCACCTAATGGGCCAAGAAAAGAGGCACTTGACACAGCTGTTAGAATAGGTTTGATGATGAATATTAGTTTTTTTGATAAAATTCAGTTTATGAGAAAGTTAATTATTGATGGTTCAGTAACTGCCGGATTTCAGAGGACGGCAATGCTTGGGTTTGGAGGTTATATAGAAACTGCAGAAGGCAGAGTAAGAATTGATGGTATTAATTTGGAAGAGGATTCATGCAGGGCAATTGCTAGAAATGATAATCACAATATATTTTCTTTAGATAGGCAGGGAATTCCTTTAATTGAGATTACAACAGGGCCTGATATTAAAACACCTAAGCAAATGCAGGATACAGCAAAACAGATAGGTAATATTTTAAGAAGTTTTAAAGAAACAAGAAGGGGACTTGGTACTATTAGACAAGACCTTAATGTATCAATTAGGGGTGGAGCTAGAATTGAGATTAAAGGAGCTCAGAATTTAAAATTAATCGCTGATGTTGTTGAATCTGAAGTTAAAAGGCAAATTATTCATATCTCTGTTGTTGATGAATTAAAATCAAGGGGAATTAATTTTGACAATTTTAGTGATTTTGAAATTTACGATGTTAGTAATATATTTAAGAAAACAAATTCAAAAGTGATACTTGATAATTTAACATATTCTAATTCTAAAGTATTTGCCATTAAATTAAATAAATTTAAAGGAATATTAGGTCATGAAGTCCAGATTGGTTATAGATTTGCAACTGAAATATCTGATAGGAATAAATTGCGATTTCATCAAGTTAAGGGTTTGTTTCATTCTGATGAGCTCCCAAAATATGGCATTACAGAGATGGAGGTTTTTGCTGTTAGAGAAGAATTGAATTTGAATGATGATGATTCGTTTATTTTAATTGCAAATGATATGAAAATAGCAAATGCCTCATTAAAATATGTTTTAGAGATTATTAAGGAATTAATTCAAGGAGTGCCAAGTGAGGTAAGGCAGGTTGACCCTAAGGGCATACTTACAAAATTTTTAAGAACAATGCCTGGAGGAGCTAGAATGTATCCTGAAACTGATATAAGGGAGATTATACTTGATAATAAATATTTTGATGAGATGAAAAAACAAATTCCTGAATTATATGATGAAAGAATTGAAAGAATAAGTAAGAATGTTGGTCTTGATGAAATTAAGACTGGACAGGTTTTAGATAGATTTGATGAAGACCAAGTAATGGAATTAATGAGAATCTCTGGTATAAAAGCTGCTAATTTGTTTTCTATTTTATTTGATTTACCAAAGGATATAAAGAAAAGAGATAATATAGAGGTTTATGATTTTAAGTATAATCTTTTATTAGATATTCTAAAATACTCGTCGCAGAATTCACTTAATCAAAATATTATCAGGGATATTTTTGTATCTCTTTACAAAGATAAACTAGATGAAGTTGAGAATTTTAAAGAATATCTTGAAAAAAAAGGTTTTATTTTAGAGGATATTGATGATTTAAAAATTGAGAATACAATAAAAGAGATTGTACAAAGAAATAAAGGAGCACCATTTGGGGCTTTAATGGGAATTGCAATGAAGGAATTTTCTGGAAAAGTTGATGGGAAAAAAATTAGCGATATTTTAAAGAAATTTTTTTAAATATTATTTTTTTCTTCATTATTTACATCTATTGATAAGTCTGATGGTTTAACATAACTTAAAAGTTCTCTTAAATTTTGCATAAATTCTTCAATTTCATTTAATTTGTCCATAATTTTTTCCAATTCTTCTGATGGCATTGAATTAGTTGATGTGGTAGTATTGATATTATTTGGTATAGTAATAGGTTTTTTCTTATTATTTTCAATTTCTGTTTTTTGTTGTTCAAATGATTTATGTTCATATGGTTCATTATATATGTTATCTGTATTTTCTTTGTATTTTTCTCTTTTTGGATGCATTATATCATCCATTGTTAGTATTGTGCCAGATTGGTCATTTGGTTGCTTATCAGATTCATTTTCAGTTTTTTCGTTTTTATTATTATTATCATTATCTTGTAGGGTTTTATTATCATTTGGTTTTGTGTTTGAGATTAAATTCTTTTCAATTTGAGTATCTGCTATTAGCTCTTTTAAGTCTATGAAATTATTTTCAATTTTTTCAAAAAAGTTTTTTATAGTTATAATCATGTGACCATATGAATTAACAGATTCTTCAAATTTCCTTTCAAATAAATCATTTTTTGTGACTATGTTATCTAATGTCATTTTATTTAAATATTTGATATCTTCAATACCTTTTGAGATTATTTCTCTTTCTTGACTGATAATTTCATTATATAAATTTTTTATTTGTTCAATTGTTATTTGATTGTTTGGAATTAATGAGTTTATTGTATGTGGAGGTTCTTTTTCCTTATTAGTATCTGATTTGTTATATTCTTGATTATTATTTATTACGTTTTGAGTATTATCTGGAATTATTTCTTCTTTTTCTTTAGGATTAATATTAATGTAATCATGCTTATTATTTTGGGATAGGGTTGGTTTTAGATTTTGCTGTTCATGTGTGATAGAAAATTTATTTTTCAAATCTTGATTTTCGTTTTTAAGTTTTTGAATATATTCTTTAGAAACTAATTCGTAGTCATCGTCATCCATATATATTTCACATTTATTGCATTAATAAATTTATTTATTACTACTTAAATATTCAACAAGTATTATTTCAGGAATTTTTATAAATGATTATTTATTAGTTTTTATAGGTGTAATCATTGATTATGCCATTATCCTTTTAAAAAAGGTTGCTTAAATGACAAATGGCTAAAGAAAAAATAGAAGTATTAATTGAGGGAGGTAAGGCAACAGCTGCACCACCTCTTGGTCCTGCACTTGGCCCTATGAAAGTCAACATAGGACAAGTTGTAGCAGATATTAATAAGAAGACAGCAGATTTTAAAGGAATGAAAGTTCCTGTTAAAGTTATTGTTAATACTGAAACAAAAGAATATGAAATTGAAGTAGGAACTCCTCCTGCATCTCAGCTTATTAAGACAGAACTTGGTATTAAAAAAGGTTCTGCAACTCCAGACAAAGATTATGTTGCAGATATGAGTATTGACCAGATTAAGAAAATTGCTAGAATGAAATTTGATTCACTTTTAGCTACTGATATGAATGCTGCTGTAAGAGAAATTGCTGGGACTTGTTATTCACTTGGTGTTAAAATTGATGGCAAAAAACCTAGAGAATTTATTGCAGAAGTAAAAGCAGGAAAATATGATTCTGTACTTAGTGAGGAAATTTAAGAATGGCAAAAGCAAAACAAAAGAAAAAATCATCTACGCCTTCAAAGAAGTATGAGCTGTATGGAAACAGGAATAATTGTCCAAAATGTGGTAAAGGGGTTTATTTGGGAAAACATAAGAATCCTGAAAGACTTGTTTGCGGGAAGTGTGGTTATACTGAATTTTTATCTAAATAATTTTATTATTATTTACAATTATATATAATATCAATTAATTCTAATGGAGTGTTTGCAATGTATGTTGGGTTTTCTTTTTCGAGCATTTCTTTTGATGAATAGCCCCATAAAACGGCTATAGAATTTATTTTATTATCGTTTGATGCTATTATATCTGAGGGTGAGTCGCCTATTAGAATAACTTGATTAGGATTTAAATTATAATTTTTTATTATATTATTTATATAATCTTTTTTTCCAGATAATATTTTTGCTTTTGTAATAAATTCAAATTTTTTGAGATTGTTTTTTATTAGAATGTTTTTTATATCATCTTCTGCTGTATTAGATATATTAGTTGTTAAAAGTCCAATTAAGAAATCATTTGATAATTTGTTTATGATATTAATCATGTTATCAAATATTTTAATATTTTTAAGATTTTTTGAGAACTCTTTTTTAAATCTTAAATATTGTGGCAATATATGAGTTGGGTGATTTTTTATTTCATTTAGAAAAATTTTCTTAAAAGTTTCATTTTTAAGTCTTTTTGCAATATTTAGTTCTGAGTATCCATGCTCTTTGCATATTTTTTTTTCTGTTTTTTCAATTATTTTTACAGTATCTGCAATGGTTCCATCAAAATCGAATATAATTAATTTTATTTTATGCATTTTTTTATTTATGTATTTTTTATATATTTGGGTACATTGTTTTGATCATATTATTATGAATTATTCTTTCTGTTTCTATTGTAATTCCTATTAAATCAAAATTGCTTTGTGATATATTTTCGATTAATTTTAATATATTTGCAAACTCAAAATGATTTTCTGTAATAATATTAATTTCAATATTCCACTTTCCAGATGTTTCTCTAACTCTAGAAAATGCCAGGTCAGAATGAATTGCTTTTGATAAAGCTTTTTCATATTTTAAATGAGATTTTACTTTTCCTAAAATAGTAGCTAAAAATAATTTATTCATTTTTGCAAGATTAATATTTGATTGTATTGATTCTAAAATTTGAGATTCTTTTAGTTGTTTTAATTGTAATCTAATATTTTCTGAACTTGTATTGAGTTTATTAGCATAATGATGAAGTGGGGCTAAGGGCTCAATAGATATTTCATGTAGTAATTTTTTTTTGTTTTCTGTTAAATTTTGAGTAATAGTATGTTTATATTTTTTTTCATGAGTTGAGAATCTTGATATTTTTAATGTGTCAATACTTATTATGATTTCAGAGTCTAATAAATTATTACCAAAAAAATTTTCAACATGTTTCCATTTTAAGTGAAAATCATTAATATTTGTTTCTAAAAAAACAATTCTTATTGAATAATTTGGAGTTATTTCTGATGCCCAGAATACTGAGGGGATTTTTGAAATATAGTTTATTATTTCATTTTTATTTTTAGAATAATTATGAATTTTTAGATAAGCAATTATCTCCATATAACCTAATTGCCTGTAATTAATAAATGGTGAAGAGTATTCTATATATCCGTCATTATATAATTTTTCTCTTCTTCTTAATATAATGTGTCTTGGTTTTTGTAGTTTTTTAGAAAGTTCAGTATTGCTAATTCTTGAGTTAATTGAGATTTCCTGAAGAATTTTATAGGTTAAATTATCCATGTAAATATAAAATTTTATTTATTTAAATACTTTTGTTTTTATGATTACTTACTTTAAATATATTTTCAAATTACAATATTTATAAACTATATACTTGATTATTGTATTTTTTATTTAATTAGATTTATATAATTGTGGATTTATATCTTTTATATGAAAATGAAAGAAAATATATTAATTCTGGGGGTGCTAAAGGAGGTTTTGAGACTGCAAAATATTTTGCTAATAGATTGCCTGAACATAGAGTAATAATTGCCGATAAACTTGAACCTGATTATAATGCAATATCAAGAATAACTAATATTGAATATTTCAAATTTGATTTATTTGATCTTGAATCTGTAAAAAAATTAAGAGAACAAATTAGAGAGTATGGTACATTAGAACATTATATAAATTTTATTGGAGGGGCTGTTGAAGGAGAATTAAGAGTAGAGATTGGAGATTATAATCCTGATGATATAAAAATTCTGTTTATTTGAATTTTTTAGGAGACAGACTTGTCTTAAATGAAATGGCCAATTTAATGAAAAGCTCAAATGCAGAATATAAGACTATAACTTTTATTTCTACAATTAATGCTACTGGAGGAAGATGGGGTTTTCAAGTATATAGTGCTGCTAAAGCAGGCTTAGTTAATTTATCAAAAACGTTGGCTCATGAATTGGGGAAATATAATATTAGAGTAAATTTATTATCATTAGGAACAGTAATATCAGAAAAAACATTAAAAGAAGGAAAAAATTTTGATTTATTGTGCTCCACAAAAGTTTTTATTTTTAAAATGTGGACACAATATGCCAAGAACATTAATTTCGAAGTTTTTCACTGAGAATAATTATGTTGTTCACTATATCAAGAAGAACTACAACTTTAGATAGATTAGTTTCTTCAGAACAAGTTGCTATAGCAGTTTATGGTATTACGCATGGTTTTTTTACAGGTTTATCAGAGACTAATGTTGATTTGGATAATTGTCAGAATGCAAAAGGTTTTGATTATTCTACTAAAGATGGAAAATTTCTCATATAAATTTAAATGATTGTCAACTATACAAATAAATATAACTCAATATATAATATAATTTGATAATATTTATTTTCGGAGTAAAAAAATCAAGTTTATAACATATAATATTTGAAATTTGTATATTTATTTTAGATTACTTTTATATGTTAGCAATTCCTATATATTTTCATGGTTAAAACGGTAATAATACCATACATTAATACAAATCATTCTGAATTAGATTCTTTTGTTTTTAATAATCCTGAGAGATTACTGAGAATTTATTCTGTCAATGAAGAGTTAAAAGAAGAATTTGGAGTACCTTATAACATAAGTTCTCAAGGTATTGATTTAGATATTATATGTAGAATTGATGGAGGAAATGATTTTTTGTCAGGCAAAAAATTACTTGGAGGATTATATGGTCATGTTATGCCTTCATTATTTCCTAATACTATTTTTGATCAATTAAGTTATTTTAGAACAAGTACTAATAATTTGTGTCTTGATGTAACTAAAACTATTATGATTCCAGAGTTTGATGTGTCTTCTAATTTATTTGCTCACATGAAAGCTTTTGGATATAATATTGTTTTATTGAATGAGGATTTTTCAAAGTTATATGATTACAAGGATAATGTTGTGGAAGGTGTTAAGAATGAAGCTGGAGTTTATAGAGTTTCTGGAGGGTTTTCTGAATATGATATGGCAGGTATTGTATGTGCTAGTGGTAGTGTTAGAGGAGCTTTTTTGTCAGGTCTTAGGGGAATAAATGTTGAGAGTTTTGCATCTCAATTAGCTCATTCACAGGAATTAGCTGAAAGAAAAGGTTATCCAGTAAATGTATTTTTAACAGATGCAGAAGCAGTATATATAAATGATATTAAAGGTGTTGCATATGATAATCTAAGAAGAATGTATGAAAAAGTATTTGATTTTATAGTAAATGGCGAGATAGATATTAGAGAACTTAATGAAGATTTGGAGAAAAGAATATTAGATTGTGCTTTTAATAATGCAGATTCGCTTGTTTTGGGGCAAAGACCATTAAAGAAGTGGAGAAAACAATTAGATAAAGATAATTTGTTGGATTGTGTAGATATCCTATATGAAGAAAAATATCCTGAAATGACACAGATACAAAAAAGACTTTTATTAGGTATTGGACAAAGTTCTGATTTTTTAAGTGCTTATGCAGGTATATGTACAGGTAATAGTAATCTTGATTCAAAGGGATTTAATGGTATAGCTCAATTACCAATATTATCAAATGATGGTGAAATAGATGAAAGAGTGATAATTAGAAGTGATGAAAAAAGAATTGATGAGACTAAAAAAGTTTTGGGAATACTTAATGGGAATGATATAGATTTATCAAATTCAAATAAATTAAAATTAATTATGGAAGGAGTAAATTATTGATTTAATAATTTTTTATTTTATTTCAAAGTCAACTAATACTGGTAGATGGTCTGAATATGGAAATTTACAGACTTGATAGTTTGATACCATAATATTTTTTGATGTTAATATGAAATCTAATTGTTTTGTTGGTTTAAATGCAGGCTGTGTAGAATAGTTTTCATCTTTTTTTAAGCAATTGCAGTTTAGGAATGTGTTTTTAAGAAATAATTCTAGTTCTTTTTTTCCTTTAAATGTATTGAAATCTCCAACAACTATTTTATCTCCTTTTGTTTTGTTTATGATTTCTGAGAGTTCATTTAATTGAATATTTCGTGTTTTTTTGCCAAGAGATAGGTGGACAAGAAAGAGAGTTATTGATTTTGGAGCATTTATTTTAGCTTCAATTATTACTTTTTTAAAACCTTTTGTAAAATAGTGATATTTTATATCGTGCATTATTGATTTACATAGAAGTGCATTTGCTTGTTTGTTTAATATGGGGATTTTAAAGAATGGTTTTGTAATACCTTTGTTTTTGTATTTTACAGTTTCAACCATACTATGCATTTTAAGTTTTTTTTTGAAATATTCTCCATCGTCATGATGGTAATTTCTTAATGAACCCATATCGATTTCAACTAATGCTAGAATATCGGGGTCTAGTTTTTTCAAATCATTTGCTATTTTTTCATTTAATTTTTTTTTTGCTCTAAATATTCTATAAAAATTTAAATACTGCAATAGTGAACCATTTAGTCCTTCACAATATTCAATATTGTATACTATTAATCTTACCACTTATTTAATAATAATTTTTACTGATTATAAATTTTTATTACTATCTCTATTAAAAAACTTTTTAAATAGATGCTTGTTTTATTTTATTTATAATCCCAAATTGTTTGTATTTTTTTATTTTTGGTATTTTAAGGCGGGGTAGCCAAGCGGTAAGGCAACAGGCTGCAACCCTGTCATCCTGGGTTCAAATCCCAGCTCCGCCTTTATCAATGTTCATTTTACTCTTCTAATTTTTATGTTAATTTATTTGATTGAATTTTAATAGATTTTACTTAATTTTTTTGTTATTTTATATTTTATGAATTTAATGGCATAAGCTCCGTTCGGAGTTAAGTAATATTTAACAAATATTTCTTAATCTGAATATT
>CAYLKB010000056.1:7916-10471 GCA_964384165.1 uncultured Methanosarcinales archaeon | reverse complement strand
ATTCAGATTAAGAAATATTTGTTAAATATTACTTAACTCCGAACGGAGCTTAAATGAATGTTTCATTATAAAGATTATAGTCTTATTTATTTAAATAATTTAGCAATTAGAAAAAATAGAACTAAATCTGTGTTTTTTGATAAGCCCTCCGGCCGGTCTGGGTTTATATCTCACGAGCAGATGAACATTTTAAAATTTTTAGTTTCATCTGCCTTAACGATATTTTCATTTCATTATTTGTTAAATCAACTTTTTTTCAAGTAATTTTTTTAGGTTTCATATCCCACTTTTTTTGTTTCATATTCTTCTTAGCAGATGAACATATTTGAGTGGCAGATGAAATCAGTAGCAGAACTTATAAAGCAGGAACTATCTGTATACTGCTAATATGGAGCGAAGTTTGAAAGAACAAAGAGTAATTAAAAAATACGAAAAGGATAAAAGGACTTTTGAAAATTCTCAAAAGATTTCAGAAAAGAATAAACAATTAGTTGATAAATATATTAAAGATGCAACAAGCAATAGATTGGTTAAAACAACTTACCCTTATTCATATAATTCAATGAGATATACTATAATGAAGAAGTTATGTGAAGAGATATTTATTGATAAATTAATATTTAACACATTTATATTCCCGACAAACATATCCCTTATCACATTGTAAATCCATAAAACAATCAACACATTTATACTCTGGATTTTCATCTGCTAATTCAGGTTTATTTAAACAAAATGGTCCTTTTCCATTTTTACAATTTTGACATTGAGAGGTAGGACATTCATAAATAGTTTCTCCAGGCACACAATCTTTTAAACCGTTAATTGTAAAACATAAATTTTCAACTTTTCCTATACAGTTTTCAAAATCATTAAAAATTTTATTATTTAAACATTCATCATATTCTGTATAATGATATCCTTTTTCGCAATAATTATTTTCATATTTGGTTTCATTTATATTATTTGTTTCATTAATGTTATTATTATCTATAATTCCTTGAAAACTATTTTCAAAATATGTACCATTACATTGAATACCATTTAATTGAGAAGAATAATAACCATTTTCCCACTCTTTCAATAATTCTGTAATAATTTCAGATTCTCCCAAACAAATTCCATTTCGATTAATTAATTCATTATATTGATTTTGAATAAATTCTAATTCTTGATTAATATCCTCTTGAGAATATCCTCTTTCTTTCATTTCTTTAATTAATACATCTAAATATTTTATTTCAACATTTAATCTATTAATGTTCAAATAACATTTATTTTCATCTATTTTTTTTAATTCATACAAATTAGTTATATTTTGAGATATTCCTAATAAATTAACAACATATTGATGCATAACTGTTGCTGACGAACAATTTATCGAACTTTCGATAAAACAAGAAAAGTTGTATTGACAATCCTTACTACTTTCATTTATTACATCATTCTGAGAATTACAACCTCCTAATATTAATAGAAAAATTGTTAATATGATTATATTCTTCATTATTAGAAAATAATCAATCAAATTATAATAACTTGTTACAATTATAAAGTTTTAATCTACATTCCATTTTCAAAAATAGTGATTTTTGCCTAAGTGTTAAATCAACTTTTTTAAAATAAGAGAATTTTTGTTGTTTTATATAGTTTATAAATTAAGTGTCAAACGTGGTAAAAAAGACTCTAATAATAATTTAATTGTATTTATAAAATTTTAACTTTGGTAACTATCCCAAATTAAATTTAAAGCCCTCCGACCGGTCTGGGTTCATATCCCACGAGCAGATGAACATTTTGAAGGAACATATTTGAGTGGTAGATGAAATCAGTTGCAAAAATTGACCACCAATATTAATTAAACTTATAAAAAAACATTATTATAATATTTTATGAAAAGTAAAAAAACAATATTAATTATAATTTCTATAATATTATTATTATTAATTATTATTTTAAACTTCAATTCAATATTTCAATTGACAAAACATAATACTTATAATTCAGAAAATCAATTAAGTGAATATTTTGAAGAAATTAAATTAAATTATGATTATGTTTCAGATTTAAATGTAAAAAATAACAATGTAGTTATAAAAGGATATAGAAATGAAAAAACTTACCTTTTGATAAATGATAAAGAATATGGTGGATTTGACTATATTGGAGATTATAATATTATAAATAATTCTCTTTATTATGAAGCAAGAGAAGGACATTTTGAAAAGCAATGCTCCCAATGTATTGGTGGTGATTGGATTGGAGATAAATTTATTATGAAAGATAATTTAAAGTTTATGGATATTAATTCAGACATACATATTACTAATATTTACAAACTTAACAATTCTCCATTATTTGTGTTCTATGAAAAAACAGAGGATATGGGAAGGGATACCTTTTTTGGGAAAATAATGTATAATAATCATTATTTTGAAGATATTAAGGTTAGAAGCAATTTTGAATACAATAATAGTTTATATAGCAGTGTTTATTTCAATGATAGTTGGTATGTCTTTAAAGATTTAAAATATTTTAGTGGTCCTTATGAAAAT
>CAYLKB010000056.1:6940-7906 GCA_964384165.1 uncultured Methanosarcinales archaeon | reverse complement strand
ATATAAACAGTTTTGGTATTGTAAACGACAAATTATTTATTGCTGAAAAATTCAATGAAGGGAGAATATATTATTATGATGATAAAAAACTAAATTACAAGAGAGCTGGTGTTTTAGATGGTAAATTAGGTAGTAAATATTTAAATGCAGAAGATAAAGAAGAGAATAGATATTTTATTATTGGCAATATAACTTATTCATCCAAAGATTACAATTGTAGTTCAATAGATTTGGTTTCAATTATTGATAACTTACCTATTTTTGAGTGTCAAATATTTAATCCTAAAAATAATAATTACTTAATTATAGGAAACAAAACATTAGGAAAATTTGCAGGAATTGGTAGTATTACAAAAATTAATAATTCCTTTTTTTATAATATAGTTAAATTTGGTGATGGTCAAAAAGATAGATTTGTTATGAAAGACAATGAAATATTAATTGAAAACAATGGTAGTGAATTTTATGTTGATAGAGTATTTAATATTGACAATAAATTAGCATTTGTTTATGACAATTTTGATAGGAATTCAAAAGTATTTATACAAATTGGTAATAAGACAAGTCCTGCTTACGAAAACATCAAACACGATAGTTCTAATTTCAATGAAATAAATGGAAAAGTATTAATTCTTACTAATAGAGGAAACGATTGGTTTTTGTTAAAGGAAATTTGAATATTTGATACAAATTATTTCTAATTTTAAATCAAAAGTTTCATCTGCCAAGTGGGTTATGAACTTCAAGACAAAAACAAAAGTAATTTAGACCTTGAATTAGTTACAAATTCATTGTTTCATATTCAAACATTTAGAAAAAGTCAAATAGTTTCATCTGCCAACCCAAAATAAAAGCCCTCCGGCCGGGATTCGAACCCGGGTCGCGGCCTCGAGAGGGCCGCATGATTGGCCGGACTACACCACCAGGGCATAAAAAATGTAATAACGAGAATTTAAAAATGAATTA
>CAYLKB010000056.1:0-6930 GCA_964384165.1 uncultured Methanosarcinales archaeon | reverse complement strand
TGATTGGCCGGACTACACTACCGGAGGATAATAATAAAAATTGTAGATGTTTTTTAAATATTGCTGTATTTTATGGAATTTTTCTTATTGCTTTTAGTAAGTAATCGGCTCTTGCTTTAAGTTCGTCAGGACTTTGTTTTTGTAGTTGTTTTTGTTCTTTAGGCTGTTTTTCTGTAGGAATTTGTTTTTGAGAATTCTTGGTCATACTTTTATCATTATTATTTTGGTTTGCTACGCCATGCATGTGTGCGAGTAATTTGTTTTTTATTTGTTCTAGGAAGTCCTGTGAGTGAGTTTTAGGAGTCCATTTAAAATTTGTTAATTGGTCATCTTCAAATCTAGGAACTATTTTTATTTTGTTATCATCAAAATTCCATATGATGTTTGTTCCATGTGCTTGTTTTACATCAAATATTGGACCTGTAAATGCTTTTGCAAATAAAGAAATGTATGAAAGGTCACTTTCATTTAATTCAGATAATTTTTGGCCAGATTTTGTTTCAATTATCATTTCTCCTGGAACTGCTGTTTCTTCACAAAGATATGCTCTTATATTTTCATCTGAGTATATTTCAAATGGAGTATTGTTTATATCATCTGATGTTTCAAGAATTATTTCGTCTTTTTCTTCTTCTTTGTTATTTATATCTTTTTTTATTAGGTTTTGAGTTTTTTCTTTTTCTATTTTTTCAACTTCAATTGGTTCTGATTCTATAATTTCTATTTTATCGTTGTTTTTTGTTTTTTTATTAGTATGATTTGTTATATCTTCGGTATAATTATTGCTTTTACTTAATAGGTTTTCTAGAGAATCTTCTTTATTTTTTAATGTAGGTTTTATAATGTCTTCTTTTTTGTTTATTTCTATATAATCTGCATCTTGAATTTCATCCTCGTTTATATCATTTTTAACAATAGAACTTTCTTCTGGTTCTTCATTATATGTTTCAAATTTATTTTCTTTTTTTTTATTTTCTTTAATTTCGTTTTGATATGTTTGAAATGATAAATCATTGTTATGATTTTTTTCTGGTTTTATTTGTTCTTTTAATTTTTCGTATATGTTGTCTATGTTACTTTGAATTCTTGGCAGTTCAAATAAATTATCATTAGCATATCTTGGTAAAATAAGTGCTGTATTATTTTCAATTATTACATTTGTTCCATGGCATGAGCTAGATTCAAATAATGCAATTGATAATTTAGATAACATTGAATAACTTATTTTCTCATGGAATTTTACTAGAATATATGGATGTGATGAATTGTTAAGTGTAATTAAGTAATTTTCATTCTCAAATATTTTTATTTCTTCTTCATTATCATAAGTTTTATTTAAAGTATTAGTATGATTTACATATTCTTTAATTTCATTTTCAGTTTCTTCTTGGTTTTGGTCATTTATTTCATCTGTATAGTTATCTTCTAGAGTATTGTTATCATGTTCATCTATATGTGTTGATGTTTTAGTTTTTTTATCAATATCTATTAAATCAATTGCTTTTTTTAGAAAATTGTATTTTAAAGTTGTAAGTGTATTTATTACTAGGTCAACATCTTTTTTTGAGAGTTGTTTGTCTGGGTCGTTTATTATTCTGTTAAGATTAGAACTTTTTACTCTAATTTGGTCTTTAATTTTATATAATGTTTCTTCAAGCATTTCAAAATCAGATAGAGTATTTATTTCTAATTTTGGCAAGTAAGTTTTTACAATATCAAATCTGACATCAATTTTTGTCTTGTCATATTCACCAAAACCAAAAACAATATCCTTAACTTTTTCAAACATAATTATTATATGCAAATGAATATTTAAAATTTCTTTGTTATTACTTACTGGTTAAGGGGAGATGAGAATGGAGTTTTAAAAGGAGGTACTTTAGGATTTTTAGTTTACATTTCTTCAAGTGTTTCAATTTCGTATATTTTTAGTCCTTCTTTAAGAGTTTCTGCAATAGAGTGGCATAGTACTAGTTTTGAATTTAACATAATGTCATCTGATTTTAATATGGGTGTTGTTTGATAGTATTCGTTGAATTTTTGTGCTAGATTTAATAGGTAATGGCCAATTAAGGAAGGTTTGTATTTCTCAGCTGCATTTTTTAGTATATTATTGTATTCAAGTAAGATTGAAGCCAGTTTTGTTTCATCGTCTGTAAAGTTTTCCATTATGATGTTTTTGAAATTGATTTTAGGAGCTTTTCTTATTATTGACTTTATTCTGGCATATGTGTATTGTATGTATGGGCCAGTTTCTCCTTCAAATTCTAATGATTTGTCCATATCAAAATGTATTGGTGAGTCAGGGTTAATTTTTAGAATGGAGAAAGCTAATGCTGAGAATCCTATTATTTTTGCTCTTTTTTCTATTTCTTTTTTATCTAAGTTTTTTGTGAGTTCTTTTGTTTTTAGGTTGCTTTTTGCTTTTTCAATCATGTTTTCAAGTAGCCAGTCTGCCCCAATTATATTTCCTTCTCTTGATGAGAATTTTTTACCTTCTTTGTTGTATACATATCCATATGAGAGGTGATAGCTATTTTCAATATTGCTTAATTTAAGTTTGTCTAGGAGTTGAAATAAGACTTCGAAATGATATTTTTGCTCTTCACCTACAATATGTATAATTTTATCTGGGTGAAATTCTTTTTCTCTTATAGATGTTAAGTATAAATCTTGAGTCATGTATAGTGTAGTGCCATCTCCTCTTAAAAGAAATTTTTTTCCATATGTTTCGTTTTGAAAATTGTAAAATATTGCTCCGTCATTTTCTTTTTCAAATCCGGGTATTTTTTGTTTGTATGCATTTAAGACTATATCTTTTCCTTCTTTGTAAATTTGTGATTCGAAGTATTCTTTGTCGTATTTTGGCACTTTGAAGTTTTTGTATGTTTTTTTGTAACCTTCAAAAACCCATTTCATTAATTTTTCCCATATTGTAATTGTTTCTTTGTCTCCTTTTTCCCAGTCAACTAGCATTTCTTGAGCTTTTATATCAAGTTCTAATTGTGGTGAGTCTTTGTTTTCTTTTCCGAATTTTACATACCAGTATTCAACAAATTCATCTGGTTTCATATTGAAGTCTTTAGGTGTTTTGTTATTTGCAAATAATTTATAACTTAGCATTGCTTTGCATATAGCTATTCCTTTATCGTTGTTAATTGTTGTGATTATTGTTTTATGGCCGGTTGCTTTTAAAAGATTGTTTATACTATTGCCTAGAAGCATATTTCTTACATGGCCTATATGTAATGATTTGTTAGTATTTGGAGAGGGATATTCTATTAAAATTTTTTTTGGGTTATTGTTTTTTATTTTAAATGCTGATTTGTTTAATACATTATCTATTGATGTTTTGCATATGTAGATTTTATTTAGGTAAAAATTTAAAAATGGGCCTGTTGATTCTATTTTATCAATTTCTTTAGGTAAGTTTTTTAATATTTTTTCTTTTAATTCTATAGAAATTTGATTAGGATTTTTTTGCAGAGTTTTTGCTAAAAAAAATGTTGGGAATGAATAATCTCCATTTGTTGAGTTTTTTGGAACTTCGACTAATTTCTCAATTTGCTCATAATTTATATTTTCAATATTTTTTATTATGCAATCAATAATTATTTCTTTCATATATTTATTCCTTATGTTTAATTTAAAAAGGTTTGGTGTAGGTTTTGAATTTTATTTTGGGAATATGCATTTTTTATTTTGGATTTTTTTAATACTAGTATTTAAATTTGTTGTTACTTATTGTTTATCACAAATTTTAAATATTTAGAAAAAAAATAGTTCTTTACATGAAATATGAAAAAACTAAAAATATAGTGATTATATTTTTAATGATGTTAGTTGTTCTTGCATTTTCAGGGTGTGGACAAAATAATGTTGAAGATGGTATTAATTATAAGTCTGAAACAAAAAATGATGATGGGCAAAATCAAAATAATCAATTAAATAAGAATACTTTTGATTCTTCTTTGCATACATGCGAGGCATATTCAGGGTATTCATGTAAAGTTTCTGAGGTTTGCAATGCAGAATTATATGAAGCAACAGATGTTGTAATTTGCTGTTCTGAACTTTGTGAGAAAGAACTTTTTGAAATTGAAACATTTGAACCTGTAGAAGAGAATGAAGAAGAATTAGGAGAGATAATTTAAAATGGTTGAAAAATTAATTATATTATTAGGATTGCTTTTATCATTGCCTTTTGTTGTTATGGCTCAAGATGATTTAAATCAATCTGAGTTTGATAAAAAGGTTGTAGATTTGAAAATGGAAATTCGTCAGGCTAGACTTGATGTTCATTCTAAAATTGCTCAAATCTCGTTTGAGGAAATAATTAAGTATGGTTCTGAAAATGGATTTAATGTTGATGAGATGCAGAGTATTTATAATGAGTTTTTAGATTATGAAGAGAGTAGGTCTAGCTTTGAAACTCATATTGCATTAAATAATTATTTAGTAGAAGTTAGAAAACTTACTAATAGTTTTAAGGCAGAAGTAATTTTAGAGATGTCAGGCAATGGTAATTTAGTTTTATTGGGACAAGAAGTTCAAAAAGCTATTGAAGAGAGAAATCGGGAAATTGAGGACTTGAAAAATCTTGCTTGGGATACTGCTAGAGTAAATCATTTAGAAATTTTTGATATCAGGGTTAATAGAGCTCAGAGTGTTCTAAATAATCTAGAAGAATATGGATATGATACTTCAGAGGCTTTAGATACATTGGATGAAATACGGAATATGAGAAATGAATATGAGGAAGCATTAAATAGCAGAGATTTTTCTCAAATATTATCAATACAAAGCAATATTCTTATTAAATCGCAGGAACTAGCTAATGAGGTTAGAGATTTGCAAATTGAAATTCCTGTAGGGATGAAATTTCAATATGCTCTAAAAATGGCTCAAATTGTTGATGGGAGATTAGTTTTAATTATTGATGAACTATCTGAACTTGGGCTTGATACGACTACACTTAAAGAGATAGAGTCTGAAATGTCAAAGTTGCTTGATGAAATTGAGGATAATATTGAAAGTAAAAAATATACTTTAGCACTTGAAAACTTTGAGAAATTATCCGTTTTGTATTCTGATTTAGTTGATGAGTATTTAAGATTAATTGGTCTTGATAGCATAAATAATCCAAATTTAGTTGAGAAAATTAACAAGTTACTTAAATCAGCTGAGGCTGCTTTAGATGAAACAGAGGCAATTACTGCAACTGTTTAATAAAACATTATTTTATTCAATTTCTTATTTAAGAGATAGACTCATTAAGTCGTAAGTACTTGTAGTATTTTCAAATGTTTCTTTTGCTTCAAGTTCAATGTCTTTTGTATCTTTGTATCTTTGAGAGAAATGAGTAATGATTAAATTTTTAACATTATTATCAAGAGCAATTTGAGCTGTTTCTTTTGCTGACATATGATCATATTCTTCTGCTTTTTCTTTGTGCTGTTCGTATATGTATGTAGCTTCCATTACAAGATAATCTGAGTCTTTAATTAACATATCAATTTCTATGCATGGTCTTGTATCAAATACAAATGATACTTTTAATCCTTCTTTAACATATGTTATATCTTTAGCTTTGACAATATTGCCATTTAATTCTATATCAAGGCCTAGTTTTGCTCGAGAGAGGAGTGGAGATTCTTTTAGTCCATGTTTTTTTGCTTTTTCAAGGTCAATATTTAATTTGTCTTTTTTTTTAAATGCATATCCTATACATGGGACGCTATGGTTTAATTTTGCACATTTTACTGAATAATCTTTATTGTCAATAATTGTAATTATTTCTTTTTTTTTAGGTATATGCTCGAATACTTCAATGTTAAGTCTTGAATCAAATATCATGGATTTTTTCATATGAAAGATAAATTCATTTGTACCTTTTGGTCCATGGACTTCAATTCTTTCGACTCCTTGTGTGTTTGAAAGTGTCATAAGCAATCCTGGCAATCCTAGAACGTGGTCTCCATGCCAATGAGATAGAAATATTTTTTTAATTTTTCCAATTGGTAGTTTCATCTTTTTTATTTGTAGCTGTGTAGCCTCACCGCAATCAAAAAGAAAAATGTTTCCTTCATTTTCAAGTGCTACGCTTAAATGATTTCTTTCTTTTGTTGGAACCATGCATCCTGTTCCCAGAAAATGTAATTTTAATGTCATTTTTTAATTATTATATATAATTAACTAAAATTAGTTTATTTATAAAACAAATGGAATAAAATATATTAAATAGTTTATTAATTTCTAGCTATGTTATGAATACTGTATCCTGCATTATACATGTTTATGGTAGCAAACTTTGCTAAATCACAAAGATTTTGATAACCTAATTCATTTTGTGTTTTTGTGAGAAAAAGAGATGATATTAAGTATATCCGATTGTTATCCATTTCTAATCTTAGAATTTCTGGTCCTAGAAAATCACTTAAATTTTTATTTGATTTGTCTTGCAATGAATATGTTAAAACTTTTTTTTCTTCAGGGTAGATAATTGGTGATTCCTGGCTTATTCTTAATAAAAATTTGTTTGGATTATCATCTAGAGCTTTAAACATTAAATCTACTAATACTCTATGTGGAGGGTTTTCAATATGATATTCTGTTTGCTCTTCATTATCTTCTAATTTCATATCATAAGGAAATCTTGTTTGTTTTTTAAATATTTCTTTCTATTTCTTTCTATTTATTTTTAACTTAATTAATATAATATGATCTAAATAAGTATTTTTTTATGTTTTCTCTTATTCTCTTAATTTAATACTATTTGCGTACTATAATGTATTAATATAAAATTAAGAACTCTATATAATATAATATTTTTTTAGAGTATTCTTTATATTTTAAATATTTAATATATTGTGCTTCACAAAAGTTTTTATTTTTAAAATGTGGACACAATATGCCAAGAACATTAATTTC
>CAYLKB010000055.1:0-10483 GCA_964384165.1 uncultured Methanosarcinales archaeon | reverse complement strand
CTTCTAAGAACACGATATAGCTGAGCGAGCAAAGCTAAGTGGAGAGGACACAAAAAGAAAAACTTTTGTGGACGACTATATTATTAAATTAATTTTAAATTACTTTTCTCAAAATTAAACAATAATATCCGGATACTACAACAGAGCCCTATAATCAATAAATTTATATATTAATAAATAATTATATTCTCATGAATGACGAACAATCAGTAGTAACAGTAGCAAATTATGTACACCTTCAACACATATATAAAAGTTATGAGTGTGGTAAGTTAATACTTGAAAGTGAATCAATGAGAAGACTTGAGGACGAGCTTGATAAAGCATTTCCTTTATATGCAACACCAACCAAAACATTTTTATCAATTATTAATCCTCCTAATATAGAAAGTCTTAAAGCAAATATGGAAGTATTAAGGAATTTGGGGTTAATAATTAATCCACTAAATCTTTTAACAGAAAAAGAAGTTTTAGAAATGAAATTTATGTTAAGTAATATAGATGAAAAAAGAAAACTAAATATACGTTTTATATACAATAATCAAGATGAATTTAATAATAGATTTGATTATTTACAATTTATGAGAGGAGAAATCCAATTATCAAGATTTGGTTTAGATTATGAGAAAGTATTGGGTAAATTAGAAGAAGAATCCTTTATTAATAATAGATATGGTAAGAATATGTTTATACTTACATCAGGATTATTACTAGGTTCAAATATGAATTCAACTTTACTTACAGCAGGATTACTTGCAGGTGCCGCAAGTTTATTATCATTATCAGCTAATTATTTTCAGCACGAACCATATCATAAATATTTAGAACTTACAGAAAAAGTAAGACGGGCTGACAAATTTATTGAAGAATATAAAGATAAAATATTAATAAATCAGTAATATCTTTATGTTAAATTAATTTTCTCAAAAACTCTCCAGTATGACTTCCTTTAATTGAACAAATATCCTCTGGAGTCCCTTCTCCGATAATCCTTCCTCCTCCATTCCCACCCTCAGGACCAATATCTATAATAAAATCTGCACATTTTACAACATCAAGATTATGTTCAATAACATATATAGAATTTCCTTTTTCAACCAGTTTTTTTAAAACAGTAATTAGTTTATTGACATCTTCAAAATGAAGCCCAGTTGTTGGTTCATCAAGTACATAAATAGTTTTACCTTTCTTAAACTTTGCAAGTTCTTTTGTAAGTTTAATTCTTTGTGACTCACCCCCGGATAGAGTCGTTGAACTTTGACCTAATTTTACATAGCCAAGGCCAACATCAAGTAAAGTCGTCAGTTTTCTATAAATTGAAGTATGGTTCTCAAAGAATGGCACTGCTGACTCAACATCCATATCCAGGATTTCAGCAATGTTCTTTCCTTTATATGTAATCTCTAAAGTATCTTTATTATATCTTTTACCCTTGCAATCTTCACATTGAACATAAACATCTGGCAAGAAATTCATCTCTATTTTAATAAGTCCATCTCCCTTGCATGTCTCGCACCTGCCACCTTTTACATTAAAAGAAAATCTTCCTTGAGTATATCCTCTGGCTTTTGATTCTTTTGTACTAGCAAAAATTGTTCTTATATCATCAAAGACTTTAATGTATGTTGCAGGATTAGACCTAGGCGTCTTGCCTATAGGGTCTTGATCAATTACAATAATATTGTCAATATCCTCAGGAATTATTGCCTCTTTATGTTTTCCAATATTATCGCAAACTTGTCCGAAATGTTTTTTTATTACTGGAACAAAAGTTTGATTTAAAAGAGAAGATTTCCCAGAACCTGAAACACCTGTAATACAGCAGAAAATTCCTGTTGGAAACTTAACATCAATATTTTTTAAATTATTCTCACTACAACCCTTTAGTATTATATAGTTTTTAGGTTCTCTTCTTTTCTTTGGCAACTCTATAAATTTTCTATGAGATAAATAATCGCCAGTTAATGATTTTGTATTATTCTCAATTTGCTTAGGTGTCCCAGATGCAACAATATGACCGCCATGAACTCCAGCGCCTGGGCCAATATCTAGGACATAATCAGCATCCCTTATAGTATCTTCATCATGTTCAACAACAATTAAAGTATTGCCCAAATCTCTTAAATTATGAAGAGTCTTAATCAATTTTGCATTATCTCTTTGATGAAGTCCAATTGAAGGTTCATCCAACACATATAAAACGCCTGTCAAATTAGAACCTATTTGAGTTGCAAGTCTAATTCTCTGAGCTTCCCCTCCTGAAAGAGTCCCTGCTTTTCTTGACAAATTCAAATAAGAAAGACCAACATTATTTAGAAAATTGAGTCTTTCATTAATTTCCTTTAGAATTTGTTTAGCAATAAATTTCTCTTTATCTGTTAATTTAGGAGTTAAATCTTTAAAAAAAGCAATAGCATCATCAATACTCATATCTGTCACATCTATAATAGACTTATTATCAACTTTAATTGATAAGACTGTATCTTTTAATCTACGACCTTCACAAGTAGGACATGGCGATGAAACCATGAACTTCTCAATTTCCTGTTTTCTCCAATCAGACTCAGTTTGATTGTATAATCTTTTAGTTTGCGGAATTATCCCTTCCCACCCTTCCTTTAGTTGATTCATAACTGCCCCATTATGCCACCTTGATTTAATAGGTATTTTAGAACCATATATTAAAATATCAAGTTGATATTGCTTAAAATTTTTAATAGGAGTAAATAAATCAAATCCAAATTTCTTTCCAACAGCATCAAGTTGTGTTGCTCTCCATGTCAAATCTACTTTTCCATAAACAGCAATTGCACCATCCATTATTGACAAATTCTTATCAGGTATTATCAAATCTGGTGATACTTCCATTTTTTCACCTAGTCCAAGACAAGTAGGACAAGCCCCAAATGGTGAATTAAAAGAGAAAATTCTTGGTTGTGGTTGTTCAAATATTATTTCAGGATGATTTGGACATGCACCAAATGTAGAATATAAGGTTTCACCTGCCCCTCTCTCAAGGTCCTTTTTTGTTTTCTTACCTTGATTTTCTTTTATGATTTTCTCTTCATCAACATCTAAAATTACAATTGAACCTTTTCCAAAAAGAAGAGCTTGCTCAACTGAATCTGAAATTCTAAGTCTTTCATCATCACTAATTTTTATTCTATCTACAACAGCTTCAATATAATGCTTTTCATATCTTTCAAGTTTAACTTCTTCAGCTACTATATCTAAAGAATAAATAATCCCATCAACTCTAACTCTTGTAAAACCCTCTTTTTTAAGATCTTCATATATTTTTTCATGAGTCCCTTTTTGTCCCCTAATAACGGGGGCTAAGATTGCAATTTTTTTCCCAGGCTCAGACATAATTATATTTACTATATTCTCAGCTGACTGAGGTTTAACTGGAGTTGAACATTTTGGACAATACGAAGTTCCAACTCTTGCAAAAAGCAGTCTTAAATAATCATAAATCTCAGTAACTGTACCAACCGTTGACCTTGGGTTCTTAGAAGTAGTTTTTTGTTCTATTGAAATAGCAGGAGATAATCCTTCAATACTATCTACATCAGGTTTATCCATTAAACCTAAAAACTGCCTTGCATATGCTGAAAGAGATTCAACATATCTTCTCTGCCCTTCAGCATAAATTGTATCAAAAGCTAATGTTGATTTTCCTGAACCAGAGATTCCAGTTACTACGACTAATTTATTCTTGGGGATTTCAACATTAATATTTTTTAGATTATGCTCTCTTGCACCTTTGATTATAATTTTATTTTCCATATCTAAAAAAAATAAACAATTGTTAATATATAACCTTTTTGTTACATCACATAATAAAAAAATTTATGTGAAGAATAATTATGCATTAACACAATATAAAATAATTTATAAATTATATATAATTACTATTATTAAAATGACTATTGTAACAATTAATGATTTTGGAGCTAACGGATATCTTAAAAGAACATACAACCCAGTTGTTCTTGATAGAAATTTTCAAAGACTTAACAAAGGACTTGAAGAAAAAACTTATGATGATACTAACAATGGGGGAGCTTTGGCAATGGCAATAGCAGGATCACTTGCCCTAGGAACATTATTTATAACCTCTACAAATACTGGCAAAGAAATAATGGAATATCTTGGAGACAACTTAAGAGAAACTGGAGTTCATCAAAAAGTATATAGAAATTTTCAAAACTATAGATAAGTTGAAATAACACTAAAATTATTTATTACATTTTTATTATTAATTTGATTAAATATAGTCCTCCACAAAAGTTTTTCCTTTTGTGTCTTCTCACTTAGCTTTCTTTTAAGTTTGCTATATTTAGATTCTAAAGATTATTAGAACATCTGCAAAAGTACAATATAATATTATTATTTACTAATATATTAATAAAACAAAATATTATAAACTTATTATATTAATATAGTTTTATGAAACATAATTGGCTCAAAGAAAATCTCATAAATTTTAACATTACTAGATTCTCTAGAATAAAAAGATATATGAAAAATCTTGAGAATCATATTAAAATTAATTCAAAAAGAGACAAGGAAGTCCTTGAAGAAATAAATATGCTTGTCCAAGACAGAATTAACAGAATAAGAAAACTCTATATAATTAATAGTTTTCTGTATTTTGCAATATATTTCTCATTTATTTCATTAATTTTCTCAGACCTATTTATTTTATCTGAATTTGCTCAGGCATTTAGCAGAATATTAAGTTTTTTTGGTACAACGGGTTTTATTATTGGCGTATTTATTGTAAATAAAATGATAGAGCTATATTATATGGATTTAACACTACTATCAGCTCATATAATATCACTCTATAACAAAAATCATACTGAGCAAGAAATATTATTTGATGAAACTAATTCATTTAATTCATACATTGATTTTTTTAAAAAAAGAGGTTTTAAGTAATTTTACTTTACTTTGTGAACAATTATATCTCCAACTTTAATAACATCAATAACTTGTTTATCTCCAATTCTTCCAATATCATGAGCTTGTCCTCCCATTGTAGGATAAAACAAAGTTTTGTCTAGTACTATAAACTTCTCTCCTTTATGATTAAATTCTTTAAGAATATTAACATCTGCCATATTCTGATATGTGTCTTGGTAAAACATAAGTTTAGTTTTCTCTATATTATCAAGATAAGCTGACAATTCATTTTTTATCAACTTTCCAGCACTAAGTTTTTTTGACTCAAAATATTCTGTTACAAGAGTGTAAAAATTAGAAGGAATATCTATTTTCTTATTCTGATTAATAAATGCAGTTTTTATTTCCTCAGGTGTAATCCCATCAGAAATATAATATTTAACAAAATCGTCTGAAGATAGTTTCACATCTTTTTTAATTAATCCTTTTATTTTATTTTCAACTTTTTCCTTATGGGTATTATATTTATCAACTTCAAGTTCAATTATCCTTTTTATTCCAGATAATTCATTCTTAAGTTCTGGATACATATCACTTAACTCCTCTGCTTGAAGAACTATAACATCATATAAATTTATATCCCATTTATATTTATAAATAAAATCTAAAGCTCTTCTTAAAATTAACCTTAAATTATACCCTCCTTTAACATTAGATGGCAAAGCCCCATCAGTAAGAGCATATAATAAAGACCTTGTATGATCAGCTATTGAATATATTCCTGCTATTGGCTCAATTATTTCCTTTAATTCATCAACTTTTATATTCACTCCCATATCATTAGCAACTCCATTCCATGCAGAGTCAATATCATCTACTTCATCTAAATTTAAAAGTCCTGAATAAGGTAAAAATTTATTGTATATGTCCCAATTAGGATTAAAATCAGCTTTCTCAAAAAGATATTTGCATACTCTAGGCATCACAGCATCATAAGAATTTGTTGTACCTTTTGAAAACCAGCAACATCTCTCTTGACCCATGCCCATATCTAAAACTTTAATTTTTAAAGGAATAAGCTCAGTAATATCATTTGCCTGACTCATATCATACATCATGTAAACTTGATTGCCTAGTTCAAGGCCTCTTGAGAAAAATTCCATTGATGGCCCGCAATCTCCTCCCCCAACCCATGCATCTTCATGAATTTGAAGTTCATTTTTGTCAATTCCCATTTCTATTGTAAACCACTCAAATAAATCTTTAACATATTTAGGTTGGTCATATTCCTGAGGTTTTTTAAAAGCAGTTTGTCCTATCATTGTAAATGAAGTAAAATGTCTTCCAGTATAACCTACATTATCTATATCTGAAAAACGCAAACAATTTTGAGGTATTGTAATTTCTTCGGCAGGAGGTGGTACTAAACCTTTTGTAACATAGGGTTGAAATCCAATAATAGATGCAATATTAAAATCTAAATCATCTCTCCATCTAGCAACAATTGGAAACCTATCTACATGTTTATATCCTCTTTTTTCGATAAATTTTCTCCATTTATGATATGTTTGTGGAAACTCCATTTTTGTTTTTGCAGGAGTATTTCCTATAAATGAATAAGTTCCTACACAATTAGTATCACCACAAATTTCTCTTTTGACAGCAGACCAGAACATTGTTGAGCATTTACTGCATTTATATCTTTTAAGACCTAAATCATTAAGAGTTTTTACTGGAAAATATTTCTCAGGATTCGATGATGCTTCCTTAATAATTTGTTTTTTGATTAATTTTTCTATTTTCATTCTATAATATAAAACATAATGATTTTTTATAAATCTTTTTTAAAATTGGCGCCAAACTTAGATTTTATAACAAGAAAAAAGACTCAAGTAACATCTATGTAAAAAAATCAATTTTAAAAAAATGAACTCAAAAAAAAAAATGAACTCAGAAAAAATACTATCTAAATAAACAAAAATAAACAAAAATAAACAAACATAATAAATAAACAAAAAAAACAAAATATTTATTATTTTATTATTAATATTTTATTATTATTTTAATAAAATTCCAAAAACTACAACGAAACCTTTATAAAGTTTATTATCCATATATGAAATATCACAAATTTTAAAATTTTAATATGAAATATAATACTTCAGTTTGCAGGGAGGAAATTGAACTCCGATATAAGGGAGAAGATAGAAAGTTATTGGTGGAAGCTCTTGATTTTGCGGATATAGCCCATTCAAAACAATTTCGAAAGTCTGGTGAGAAATATATAGTCCACCCAATATCTACAGCTCGTAATCTATGTTATCAATATAATGACCCTGAATTAACTGCTGCAGGACTACTTCATGATGTTATAGAGGATTGTCCAAGCATAAGTGTAAATACAATATATCAAAAATTTGGCTTTAATGTTGGTTTTCTAGTAGAGTCAGTAACAAAAGACTTAATATCATTTAAACCATTTCCTGAAGTTGTAATTGAAGACAAAATTGAAAGACTTTTATGGGCAGGACTTAAAGATATAAGAGTACTACTATTAAAAATAGCTGACAGACAAGACAATATTGATACGCTCAAATATCTTAAAACAAAAAAACAGGTGAGAATGGCTTTTGAGACTCAGGCCATTTTTGAGCCCCTCAAAAATATACTTTCATATGACAAACCTCTTTCCATACCAGCAACACAAAAGCGTCTTTTAAATGTTCTAAAAAGAAATAACATAAACACTATAACTGAATTTAAACATTTCTTATTAAAAAAAAGTTTTAACAATTTTAATGAAGAATTATATAATATTGTATATAAATATTCATCAAATGTAATATGGAGAGTCAATGGAATGGAAATGTACAAAAAACTATGTTCAATGCGAGCATACAAAGATAAAATTGACATACTCTTAGTAAAAAGCAATGGGAAATGGACTATAGTTGATTTTAAATTCAAGAAGGGGGCAGTAAATTCAAATAAAAAACTCAAAATGAGCATAGCATCCTTTAAAACATAAAATAAGAAAAATGGAAAAAGACACAATTATTATATCAAATAATAAAGACATATCTGAAGAATTAGAAAGAAATTTCAAATATAATCGAGAATTTGAGCAAAAAGCTTTATATCTTGGAAATGGTGCTAAAAATTATTATTCCAGACATGCATCTTGTCTTGAAGAATATGAAGAAGATTATGACCCAAATACTAATTTACAATTCTTTAACAAAAATATCAAATTAAAAGAAAATTCAAATTTAATTATTGTCAGCCTAGGATGTGGAGATGGAAGGGCTGAAAAAGAAATGTTAAACAAATTATATGAAGAAGGTAAAAAATTCACTTATATTGGAATTGACTCTTCTGAGAATATGATTAACTTGATTAAAAAAAATTATTCTGAAACTAAATTCAAAAAGATGTTTCTTGTTGCTGACATGGGCTCTGAAACACTTCATAAAAAATTGAGAGATTTAGTAAAGGATTATGATGGAAGATTATTCACACTTTTCGGAAATACACTTGGAAACATTCCACAAAGTTATATAGCAGACATATTAAGAAATATAACAGTCAAAGGAGATAAATTATGGCTTGATATAAATATAACTAAAAATTTAAATGATATTAATACAGCAAGAATATTTGAAAGATATTTAAAATATTTAAACAATTCCGAAGACGTAAATTTTACTTTAATGCCACTAAAAAATATTGGTTTTCCTCTAGAAAATGGAGAATTAATTCTTAATATGGAAAAAGAACAATCACTTAAAGCATTAAATTTCAAATTTATTTTTCTTGTAAAAACCTTTACAGAAATTACAATAGGTTCAGAAATATTTACATTTCTTCCTGAAGAAGTAATAACAATGTCTGAAATTAGAGTTTATGATATAGATTCCTTAATAAATTTCTTTGAAAAAAGAAAATTCAAATTCATAGACAAAATGGTTTTTGAAAAAATCTCTCAATTAATTCTTGAAAAGACATAAAAATTATATTAGTATTTTCATAAAATTTATCAAATATAAATTATCATTTATATAACTTTTATTGTATCTGAGATATTAAGGCAAACTTTTATTAAACAAACCCAATTAAATTAATTACAATGGTTGAAGAAACAAATATAGAAGATGTTACAGAAATGGATCTAGTGTACGAGGCGCACGACAGACTTGATGCATTAATTGAATTGCTTATAGAAAAAGAGGTATTTACTGAAGCTGAATTTGAAGAGAAGCTTGAAAGAGTTTATTCTGAGAATTACGAAGAAAGTGAGTAATCTTTATTTTTAATTATTATTTTATAATATTTTCATTAATAATACTCATCAGAAACATAGTGATATACTTCTACAGATTTACCTTTATCTTGTTTTCTCATTTCCTCTGAATTAAATAATGCAAAACCAAGACCTAAGTTCTTATTATGGTTTTCATCCTTAATAATAACAATATCACCTTTAATAAAACCCTCTTCAATTTTAGTAATTCCAGGTCTCATCATATCAGCTCCTTTAAGCAGAAATGGTATAGCTCCTTTATCAACATAAACTGATTTATATGAATTCTCATCAACAGACTTTAAATGAGGTAAAAAAATATCATTTTTTATTATCAAGAATGAATTTGAATTTTTATATAAAATACTACTTGTCTGTGTAATCTCATCCTTTTTATCTACATTATAGCCTTTTGGAAGTTTGCCAGATAATACTTTTTTTTCTTTTCCTGATAGATATCTCATATTATTATATGTATGCGAATATTTATAAATATATAATGTTGTTAAATTAATTATGAGTGAAGTAATTGGAATTAGTTATTTAGAAAATATGAAAGTTTTGATTGCAGGACTTCTTATTTATGTTATAATTTTTGCATTAATGAAAAAGACACAAGTCTTAGGTGACGATAATAAAGTCAATTCAATAGTTGCACTATTAGCTGCTATTATTGTATCATTCTCAGGTGTTGTAACATATGCAATATCATATGCAATTAATTGGTTTGTTATATTGATATTTATGCTTTTCTTAGGACTTCTTGCTATGATGTTCTTAGAAATCAAAATATCAGATTTAATTACAAATAAAAGTCTTGCAGGTAAAATATTCTTAGGCATATTTTTTTTACTATTTGCAGTAATAATTCTAAAAGGATTATTTGCATTAAACAATTATTTTGACACTGAGAACCCGCCAGAAGACCCCTACGAAGTTGACCCATCATTTAACTTAGGAGTTGATGATATGCAAAATGATAAATCTGATAGTTTTATAGACTGGTTATTTGGAGGTATAGAAATTGAACAAGACTTAATATATGCCGTCATTTTCCTTCTAGTACTAGGATTATTCGTATTTATTTTAGGAAGATAAAAATATATTAAAATCTCTCTTAAATTATAATTATAACCATTATCTAAAACAAAGAGAAAAAAATTTGACCATTGAATAATATATATTATTTACTCAATTGTTTGTAAAAAATTTAATATATTTAATTTATATAATTATTATAAATAAAGCTCCGTTCGGAGTTTAAAAGTTTTA
>CAYLKB010000054.1:0-10516 GCA_964384165.1 uncultured Methanosarcinales archaeon | reverse complement strand
AGTAAAATTCTCAAACCTAACTTATATTTCTAATTTTCTGTCAAACTTGGGTTAATATCAATAAATATGGGTTTACCTATATACATATTCTCAGCCATTAAAAACACACTAATCTTCAACCAAAGAAATATAAATGAAAAAAAAATAAGTAAACATTTTGATGAAAATTATCCAATATTAAATATTGTACTAATTTAGTCAAGCCTTGAAACTATCCTAACAACATTTATAGCAGTAATAACATACTATGCTTTTTTTCTCTTTATAGATTTCCATTATCATACTTCAATAATATTTATAATTTATATTGTAACAGCAATATATTTACTACCTTCACTAATTACTGCTAACACAGATATTATTAAGAAAATAACACTATCTGCAAGACTTTCTGACTTTTTAATTATAAATATTATAATATTTTTTATTTTATTCATAAATATTCTCTGGTGCTCTAATAACAATTACAATATGGTTCTATTTACAATAAGCATAGGATTAATTTTATTAACACTTCAATTTTATTATATACTAAACAAATATAACCATAAATATAGCAAAAAATAATATATATTATTTATAAAATATTATCTTATTTAAAAATCATATAATTAAAACATGTTAATAACTATAACTCACCATCAAAAACTTCAAAATTTATTAAGATTTTGCAAACCATAACAGAAATTATCGTAAAAAAATAAAATAATAATAATAATAATAAATTATAGAATTTGCTCATCATTTCAAAAATAATAATTAAACAGTAGTATTAGTTTATTAAATAATAGATTATAATTTAGGATAGTTTAAAATAACTTTCTGCACATTTTTTATATATATTGGATAAATAATTATAAAATTGATATAACAAATTTTGCTAAATATTAAACCTTTACTTATATAAAATATTTATACATGGAATTTAGCTATCAATCACCAAATGAAATACAAAGATACAAAAACAGAAATAAACACTCTGAAACAATAAATTCTATAAAACAAAAATTAAATCTTTTAAAAGAATTAGATAATACTACAAATAATGCCATAAGATATCTCTCACAGCATAATTTACCACAAAACCTAGGAACAAATTTACATCTAGTAAACACGCTGGATGAGCTTTTACAAATATTCAATTTAAGAAGCATGGTATTTGAAGAGGCAGGATATTTAAAAGAATTTCCTGATAAAATTGAAGGCCTAAATTATGACGAATATGATAATAACTCACTTCACATGGCATATAAAAGAAATAATGATATAACTGGCTCAACTAGAATAATAATTCCAACTATGCAAAACCCATTACTCCCAACAGAAAAATACATAAAAGATAAATTTAGTTTATCCCCATTAAAAGAAAAACACAATAATAAACAAATACCTATTGCAGAACTTTCAAGAACTGTAATTGACCCTAATTATAGAGTAACAGGAAATGAATTTAAAAGAATGTTTGCAGGATTATATGAAATAGCACAAATGACAGACATAGGAAGTTATTTATTGATGATGACTCATAATATGTATGAAAATTTATATTCAAAATGCGGTATGGAAATTTTAGATATTGTTAATAATAGAGGCAATATTGATAAAGCCTGTATCATTTTAAATTGGGAACCAGAAAATTCATCAGAATTTTTCAAGAAAGTATTTTTAAGAAAAAATGGAAGAAGACTTAACTAAACGAGAAATTAGCCCAAATGACTGGAGCAAATATGCAAGAAGTTATCATGAAATAAATCCTCAATATCAAATATCCCTTCTTGAACATACTGGTACTAGAATCTTTGGAGACATATTAGATTTTGGAGCTGGTGTTGGTAAATTAATAAAAGTCCACTCAAAATCTACAAAATCAACATCATACTTTGGTCTTGAACAAAACCCATTTATGAGAGAATATGCAAAAGATGAAGCCAATAAATCAATAAAACCTGCTATTATATCAGGGAATACACTAGATGAGATATTGAAAGAAAACAATAAATTTGACTCTATAATCTGTCTTAATGTTCTCTATGCAAATAAAAACCAAGTTGAAATACTTGAAAAATTAAGAGAATTATTATCCAATCAAACATCAAGAATAATAATAGCCGACCCTTCAGATTATATTAATGTAGATAAATTAAAAACAGCCCTTTTAGAAGAATATAAAGAACATCCCCTATTTAATGAATATATAGAAATAAATACTAAACTCATGGAAAATGCTATAAGACATAATATTCAAGATATTGAAAAACTTCTATATTCTAGTGGTTTTAAAGTAAGTTCTATAAGAAAAGATTTCTACTACAATTCACTAAATTTTGTTGAAGCAATAAAAAAATAATTTCATTTCTTTTTGCATTTTAATGAAAGTAATCTCAAATTAAGAATTTTTGAAATATCCTTTTCTTTGTTTGATAGCAACCTTTCATCTTCAATTTTATTTAAAATTACTCTAGTATTATCCAAAGAAATATTTTTAGTTCTAACATCATATGAATAATCAACAACTCCTTTGCATATAGACAAGAAATGTTCCCTTAAATAATTAACACCATCAAAATTATTCTCATTTAAATATTTATTAGTATTGCAATAAAAATTAAAATCAAATGGATTATCTTTATTAAGTGAAACTCTGCCAAGTCCAGATATTTCAGACATTTCAAGAACATTCTTAAAAGCATCTTTTTTGTCTTTTATTCCAAATATGTGCATATGCATATCAACTGAAGCCTTTGCTTGTGAAAAACCTAGCTCTTCTAAACTATCCATTTGAGTATTAAACATATTAATTAAAAAATAATAAGGAATCAATACAGCACTAATATCCATTACTCTAATATGCGAATTTTCAATAGTAATTTTTCTTTTTAATATTAAATTAGTCATCAATCTTGACATATTATAACCTTTTTCCTTATAATAAAGAATATTTTTCTTTTTTTTTAATTTATATATGATATCCTCTTCAAATTGAATTCTAATAACATATCCATTTTTTTCCCCAAGATAATTTATTTCAGTTTTAACTTTTTTTTTAAAAATAATTTCAATTGCATTTGAAAGCATTGAAAAAAGCATCATCTCAGGAAAAAATAATTTTGAATTCTTGTAAATATTATCATATATTTTTTTCAAATGACAATCCCTAATTATAAAAACACCAAAATCAGTCCTAAATACTTTAATTTCTATCTTGCCAAGACCAAAATTGTTAATAAAATCAATAAAATATTTTAATTTCATAAAACTCCCAGATTTTGACAAATTAGAATTAATAATAATTATTGAATCCTCTAAGGTTGCTCTTTTATATATATAAAATAATTTATCATCATCAATATTGTAAGTTAAACCTCTGAGTAACTCAAAAAAATAATTTAATGGTACAAAATATACTTGAATATTATCAAGGTATACAAAACCTTTTCTAAAATCAAGATTTAAATATTTCATCATTATTCAAGACTATGTACTATTATACCCAAATCTCCAATTTCCATAGGATGATATTCATCAGAATTCTTCGTTTTCCTCATTTTCTCAATACTAATATTTCTAGAAAAATCCCCACCTAAATTCTCATAAGCAATGCTAATAACACCATCACACAGATACTCAGACAAATTATTACTTACTTTTTCATTTTTTTGGGAGATAATTAGTGTTGTAAGATTATCAAAATCATTTAATTTTGAAAAAAATGAATATAAAAATTTTTTTATTGAATATTCATTAACTACCCCTCCATAAGAATTTTGTGGAACAAGATATGAAAGTGTAGTAATAGAATCAATAACAAGTCTTTTTGCTCCCGTAGTCTTTATAATATCAAGAATCTCTTCTATTGTATTAAAATCAATATTATCATTACCCAAAGAAATAATCTTAAGTTTATTTTTTTTTTCATATTCTTTCAAATCCCATCCAAATTGTTTCGCTTGTTCAATAAGAGAATTCTTTTTTTCCTCAAATGTTATATAAATTCCTACATCAGAATCATTATTTACCCCCATAAATAAATATTGTAAAGAGAAAATAGTTTTACCAGTCCCGGCATTTCCAGAAACAAGGATTTTTGAACCTAAAGGAAATCCTCCTCCAACTAACACATCAAAACCCTTTATATATGTTTTTACTCTTTTAATAATATCCATTTTTCTAATATTTTTTAACAGAATATATAAAAATATTCCTAGTTTTTGTCTCAAGTCTCATGCATGGTACAAAACTTGAAGGTGTAATTCCCTTTCTTGAATCTTTAGGAAGAAGAAAATATTTCGTTGACTCCCTCTTACCCCTTTGTACTAATTTTGACATTGAAGTTAAATTATCTTCTGAAAAAACATGAATCTTATTAAGATTACCCTGAAGTAATTTTGCCTCAGATTCTGATAATTCAAGAGTAATATTAACTTTATTATCACTGGCAGTCCTTAATGCTATAATTTTTCCCATTTTTAATAAATTAATGCTACAATTACCTTTATTAATTGCAATTTTTGTATATTTTGCATATTTTTTATATAATTTTTATCCATAATTAATAAAATTATATTAAATTATTATAATACAATATATAAATATTTCGTATAAAAAGCTTTGTCATGAAAGTCAAAAAATATCATTAAAATGAGAGCCATTATATAAATTATAGTCGTCCACAAAAGTTTTTCCTGCAGTCATTCATTTTCATTCATTCGGGACACTTTAAGTAATTACTTAAAGAGTTTTGTGTCCTCTCCACTCGCCTTGCTCGCTCAGCTATATCGTGTTCTCGAAGTTAATAACTTTTGCGAAGCACGATAATTGTATAAAGACAGAGTATATGCTATGCTAGCATAGTCTTACGCAGGAAACAAGAAACTTATGAAGTAAAATTGCCCATAATCTTTATTATGAGAAATTCATAATTTCTCGAATCAACATTATTATTAAAAAAAATTCTGGAAAAAACCTATAACTCAACATTATCCTTAAACTTAAAGTTCTATACACCAAAACAACTTATTAAGTAGCAATTCAATAGGAACAATAAAAATATATAAAACCAAAAATGAAAATTATAAACATGGTTGAAAAAATCAATACTGATTTATATGAAATAAACAATTTATCTTATCACAATTATGAATTTTTAGAATCTGATGATGCAAGACCCATTAGAATTTTAAGCGAATATATTGAACCTAAAACAAGACTTGAAAGAACAGGAGTAACTGATGCTATTGTTATCTTTGGTTCAGCTAGAATATTATCCGAAGAAAATGCTAAAAAGCAATTAGAGAAAATTAAAAAAAATCCAAAATCAACAAATAAAGAAATAAAAGAAGCAAAAAAAAAACTAAGTTTATCAAAATATTATGAAGATGCAAGAGAGATCTCATACAAATTAACACAATGGACAACTACAATTAACCATCACAGAAGATTCGTAATCACAACTGGCGGAGGCCCAGGAATTATGGAAGCAGCAAACAGAGGAGCTCATGAAGCAGGAGGTGTTACTTTAGGATTTAATATAAAACTTCCTCACGAACAATTTATAAATCCATATGTCTTAAAAAATCATGCATACGAATTTCATTACTTCTTCATGAGAAAATTCTGGTTCTCAAAACTTGCAAAAGTTATGATAATATTCCCTGGAGGACTTGGGACATTAGATGAATTCTTCTCTCTATTAACATTAACACAAACAGGAATTGTAAAAAAAGAAATACTTTTCATCATTTACGATGAAAACCACTGGAAAAAATTAATAAACTTTAAACAACTTGTTGATGACAATTTAATTTCAACAAATGACATGAATTTAATAAAATTCTGTAGTACTATTGATGAAACATATATAACTGCAAAGAATTACATAGAACAAAAATACCTCAACATTCCGCAATAAACAAGAATAATAAAAATAATAACCACAATTTACAAACATTAACATCTCCATAACTCAAATCTGTCTAAAAAATTACATTAATCAAAATATCTAAATACTCAAATCTCAAATACCAATTTTAATATAATTGCAAAAATATATAAAAAATAACAATTATAACTTTTATATGAACCTTCTTGATGAGATATTGTCACTACCTACTAGCAATATAAAAGATTTCGGATACTTAATAATTGCTATTGTAACAACTATTGAGACTATGCCACTAGTAGGAGTTTTTTTTCCCGGAATTATAACAATTGCAACAGCAGGCGTTTTAACAAAAATGGGTTTTTTCAATTTATACATAGTAATTCTAATTGTCTCCATATTTGCATTTATAGGCGATTTGATAAGTTATTTACTAGGTATAAAACTAGGTAGAAAATTTCTTATAAAATATTCCCATAAAACAAAAATTAATTCAAAACGTATTGAAAAGATTGAAAAAGCAATCATAACCCATAGTGGAAAATCCCTAATCCTTGGTAAATTTCACGGATTAACAAGAGGAGTTACTCCATTTATTGCAGGCTCAATAAACTTAAACAAAAAAACATTATTAATATATTCATCAATAAGTTCTATAATCTGGGCTATAACCCTTGTTATGTTAGGATTCTTTGCTGGTACAAGTGTAGAATTCATATTGGAAATAATTGACAAAACATTCCTAACAATAATCTCAGCTTTAATATTTATAGGAGTTATAACCTTTATAATACATAAAAAATACATTTCAAAAATATTTGAAAAAAATGAACCAAGCCCTTCTGATGACAAATAAATATAAATAAAAAGCTTAAGAATAAAATCAAGAAAAAATGATATTTAACAAAGAATTACTAAAACTTGAAACAGGAACAGCAATATTTGAAAGAGGAGAAGAATATTTTAATGAAAATCCAAACCAAAGAATTACATTCCTTTTGTTTTCAGATAAAATGCTAATTAAATCAAAAATTAAAGAATATGAAACATCATTCAAATTCTCACTATCAAACTTTTCACTAACAGATATAAGATGCTCATGTCCATATCATGCAAAAAACTCAAATTTCTGCAAACACATCATATCTTTAATTTTAAGCACTGAACTAAAGATTGAAAACAGAATAAAAGAAAACATAAAAGAAATTGACATTGAAAAAAGAAAAGAATTATTCAAATCAGCACTCATAGATTTAAATACATTTGACAATACTCTTGAAAAAACTAAACCATCATCAGTTACAAAACTCACTGAACAAATAAAAGAAATTCTTGAAAAAAACCCAAAATTAAACGAAGTATTTGTTGAAGGAGAAATCTCAACATATTCACCAAATCGTTCAGGCCACATATATTTTAGCATAAAAGATGAGAATGCATCACTACAATGTGTCATGTTCAAATGGTCAGCCCAAAACTTAACATTTAATCCTAAAACTGGTGATAGAGTAATGCTTAAAGGAAAAATAACAGTTTATGAACCAAAAGGAAGTTACCAACTTAGTGTTCACGAAATGAAAAAAGCAGGTGAAGGAGATTTATTTGCCAAATTCTTAGAACTTAAAGATAAACTTGCCAAACAAGGAATTTTTGACGAAAACATAAAAAAGACTCTTCCAAGATATCCTGCAAAAATAGGAATAATTACATCACCAACAGGAGCAGTCATAAAAGACATAGTAAACACAATAAGAAGAAGATATCCTTGCATAAAATTAATTATTTATCCATCAACAATGCAAGGTTCTCTAAGTGAAGAATCAGTAATTGATGGACTTGACTTTTTTGATAATAAAACTGATATTGATTTAATAATAATTGCAAGAGGAGGAGGAAGCCTGGAAGATTTATGGTGTTTCAATTCAGAAAAACTTGCCATAAAAATATACAAATGCCAAAAACCAATAATCTCAGCAATTGGCCACGAAACAGATTTTACTATCTGCGACTTTGCATCTGATATCAGAGCCCCAACTCCAACAGCAGCAGCTGAACTCTCAACACCAAAACTTGACGAAATTCTATCAATGTTAAGAGATAATAAATCAAGACTCCTAAGCTCTCTAAAAACAAACATAAGACATAAAAAAGAAAAACTTGCAAGACTTGAAAGCGAGATATCATCAATTTTTGATACAAGCATATTATCAAAAAAAATGATAATAAGCAACTATCTTGAAAAATTAGAATTACTCTCAATAAAAAAAACTCTTCATAGAGGATTCTCACTTACATTATTAAATGACAAATCATTAAGAAATACAAAAGAACTAAAAAAAGGAGATAAAATTAAAACAATATACTCATCAGGTGAGTCCATAAGCATTATTGAAGAAATCAAAAAAAAATAATTACTATAATAACAATACAATAAATCTAAAAATCAAAACTAATACCTAAAGTATATTTGCATCCATCAGTTCTAATAGAGTTATTACATTTAACTTCAGCTTCTATTTCTAAATTATCTTTTTTATAACCAAAACTGCTAGATAACTTTTCATTAGGTTCTCTTTCTAAAACTCCTTCAAGAAAAAAATTATTTGGAGTAACTATTTTTACACTATGTTTTTCCCTCTCAGAACCATTTAATTCTCTCCCCCTAATTAAGCCATATTTAAAATCCTGAGGTTCTAAACCAAATATATCACCAAAATTATAATTTAATTTATTCATACATACTTCATTATTCATATCACATTGAATAGAATAATTTAAATTATCTGTAAAATTCAATGTTGCATTTGCTTGAGGGTAGAAATCAATTGGTTTCTTACCAAGTTTACCTTTCAATTCAGGTTTTATTTCTAAATCTAAAACACCGCCACGATATAATTTTTTAATTTTAAAATTTGTTGCATATTCACCATTTTTATTAAAATCTGTACAAACACCTAATTTATCACTATTACCAGAATATAAACTTTTACACATCCCAGCACTATTAACATAAGGACTAGACACACACAAATATCCTACTATTCCTAAAGTCAAAATCTTATTCATAGTTTAAACCCATTACTTAGTAGTAGTAATATAAATATGTTTTTAAATATTATATATATATATATTTGTATTAATATACAAAAGTTATTAAAAAATCCAAATAATAAAGGAATTCATAAAGAAAATCTCAAAAATGAACTTAAAAAAGGAATAATTTATATAGTATCAAATATTTAAAAAAATCATGACAAAAATTAACATAGGCATTTTTGGAGCTACAGGAGAAGTTGGACAGGAAATTATAAATATTCTACACATGATGAATTTCCCTGTTAAAAACTTATATTTATATGCTGGCAAATCTTCTGGAAAGATAATAAATACGCCATTTGGAAAAATAACCATAGAAAATGCTAACTTAGCTAACTATTCTAATCTTGATATAGCATTCTGGGCAATAAGCTCTAAATGGTCAAAAGAAAATTTTAGCAAAATAAAAAACAGCAATTGCTATATTATTGACAACTCATCTGCTTTTAGATATGATAAAAATATACCATTAATTGTCCCAGAAATAAATGCAGACCAACTACTTCAAAATCATCAAACAAAATTAATTGCTAACCCTAACTGTACAACTGCAATAGCAGCTATTCCATTGCATATTCTTAATAAATTAGCAGGAATTAATAGAATAATATTTTCAACATATCAATCTGCAAGTGGTGCTGGAAATGGTGGTCGTAAAGAACTACTTGAAGAAACTAAAAACTACTTAAATGGTATAACTCCACAAAATAAAATATTTCAACATCCCTTGCCATTTAATATTATCCCGCACATAGACTCATTTCTTGAAAACGGATATACTAAAGAAGAAATGAAAACGGATTGGGAAACAAAAAAAATATTAAATCTGCCAGATACAGTTAAAATCTCAAGTGGTTGTGTAAGAGTACCCATAGAACGTTCACATGCAGAAGACATTACAGTTGAGACTAAAAAACCAGTTGATATAAAGAAATTCAAAGAATTACTTGAAAAAGAAGAAATGATAAAGCTAAGCGACGACCCATTAAAAAATATATCTCCCATGCCTTTAAATACATCAAATAAAAACCAAATAGAAGTTGGAAGAATAAGACATCCACAAATTTTTGAGAATGGCGTAAGAATGTTTGTTTGCGGCGACCAGCTTTTAAGAGGAGCAGCATTAAATGCAGTATTAATAGCTATAAAATTAAATGAACTAGGAAAATTCAATAAATAAATCAAATATTTCTCTTTAAAATTTAAAAAAACCAATTCTAATAACTCTACTAACAACTACACAAAACTTATTTTATCATCAACTTCTAAAGCCTCAATAACCTTTATAAAAAAACAACATTTATATTAAATATGGATTTTGAAAAAAAAATAGAAAGAATAAATCAAATTATTTCAATACTTGAAAATGAAGAAGTACCTCTTGAAAAAAACATTGAACTCGTTGAAGAAGGAACAAAACTTGCAAATGAATGCAAAAAATACTTAGAGTCAGCAGAACTTAAAATTACTAAAATTACAAAAAATAAAGAGGAAAAAATAGAACTATAATAAATATAAATTTATATTTTCTCTAATTAACAT
>CAYLKB010000053.1:0-10784 GCA_964384165.1 uncultured Methanosarcinales archaeon | reverse complement strand
CCCCTAAAGGATGGGGTAATCTTGAAACGATAAAATTGATTATAGTTGATTATAGTCGTCCACAAAAGTTTTTTCTTTTGTGTCCTCTCCACTCGCCTTGCTCGTTTGCTATATTCTGTTCTTAGAAGTTAAAAACTTCTGCGGAGCACAATATATTATGAAAATTAATAATTTTTGTAATTACTTATTTTATGTAGTAAGATTTATATAATATTTATTTTAAAAAAATATATGGCAAAATTAGTACTTGTAAGACATGGCCAGTCCATATGGAATCTGCAAAATAGATTTACCGGGTGGGTAGATGTATCACTTAGCAAAAAGGGAAGAGATGAGGCAAAAGCTGCTGCAAAGCTTTTAGAGAATTATTCCTTTGATGTAGCTTTCACATCCACCCTAATAAGAGCTCAAGAAACTCTTCATGCAATTTTAAATGGAAATCAGTTATTAAAAGATAATGGATATTGTTTTGTCCATGATGATAATTGTACTTGGTATGAACATTTTGATTCTAAGGAAAAAGAAATTAATTTTCTTCGAGCATATACAAATTCAGCATTAAATGAAAGATATTATGGAGATTTACAAGGATTAAATAAGGAAAAAACAGCTGAAAAATATGGTGAAGATAAAGTTCATTTATGGAGAAGAAGTTTTGACATTCCGCCGCCTAATGGTGAGAGTCTGGAGATGACATCAAAGAGAACAATCCCCTATTTTGATAAATTTATTAAACCTTTACTTAAAAAAGGAAAAAATATTCTGGTTGTAGCTCATGGTAATTCACTAAGGTCTATAGTGATGCATATAGAAAAAATGACGCCAGAGGAAATTCTAAAATTCGAAATGGCAACAGGGACTCCCCACATTTATGAATTTGACAATAAATTAAGTATCATATCAAAAAATATCATGCATTTAAAGTAGTATAAAAGATATATTAATAAATATTTAATTATTCTATAATTTTAAAAAAAATGACTAGTCACAAATATTCATCAAAATATAGAAATAATGCAAGTGGAAATACTAAGAGTTTTAACTTAAATGAAATATCAAATCAAATCATTGAAAATAGAGAGAACCCCGTTATATTAAATAATCTTAATTCAACCATTAGAACAGAGATAAATAGATTGCACAATAAAAGATTATTAGGCATGATGGCAGGAATTGGTTTTTCAATGTTATTAGGAGGTTATTCATTTAATAATTATCATTATGCAATAAATATGTTAATTGGTCCTAGAATGGATCCTGAACAAAAAGAACAATTATTATATCATAGTTTAATTCCTGCTCTTTCAGCAATTTCTATTTTAGGAATAACATTACTTTATTTCCCAAGCAAACATGAAAAAAAACAAAAAGAATTAAATAACTTGTCTAATAGAATTACTTATGAATTGCAACATGCAACAAGGACAAGATATCCTTCAGGTTATACAGGAAGTAATTCACCATACAATCATGAAGGAGGGTATGCGCTTGCAACTAATACAGAAAAAAACATATCAATTTCACCACTTACTGAGTAATTAAATTTTTTAATAACATATTCAAATATTTTTTATATATTGCGCATTAGCAGAATTTATTAACTTCCAAGAATATTTTATAGCTTAGTAGGCTATGCTAAGTCTTTAGAGACAGAATAAGTAAAAACTTTTGTGGACGACTATAATTCTTTACTAAAAAGTTAGTTGAAATTTTTATATATACAAAATATGAAGTATTTTTATGAGTAATTATAAAATTGCGTATTTTAGCGCAGAAGTCGGAATTGATGAGAGGATTAAAACTTATTCGGGCGGACTTGGTATTCTTGCAGGAGACACGATTAAGGCAATGGCAGATTTAGAAGTGCCTTTTTGCGCTGTTACACTATTGTATCATAAGGGTTTTTTCAAACAAAGAATAGAAAATAATTTCCAACAAGAATATGATGATGATTGGCCTGTTGAGGAATTGCTAGAGGATACTGGTGTTTCAACTAAAGTTAATATCTCAGGAAGTGATGTTAAAATAAAAATTTTAAAATATGAATATGAAGGAGTTACAGGACATAAAGTTCCTATTTTTTTTCTCGACACCAATATTGAGGAAAATCCTGAGTGGGCAAGAATACTTACTAAACATTTGTATATGGGAGATAGATTATCGCAGGAAATTATTTTAGGTATTGGTGGAGTAAGAGCTCTTGATGCTCTTGGAATATATGATAATATAGAAAAATTTCATATGAATGAAGGCCACAGCGCTCTTCTTACCCTTGAGTTATATAAAAAATTAGGTGAGAAATATGGTTGGGAAGATTGTTTTGTTAAAGAGAGGTGCATTTTTACAACTCATACACCAATACCTGCAGGACATGATAAATTTGATTATAGTGATTTTTATGAAAAATTAAAAGGCGAAGATAAAATAATTCCACTTCATATAAAAAGGCTTGCAGGTGAATATCAATTAAACATGACACTTCTTGCCCTTAACTTTTCAGATTCGCATAATGCTGTTTCAAGAAAGCATATGGAAATTACAAAAGAAATGTTTCCTGATTTTACTATAGATTATGTTACTAATGGAATACATACAGGGACGTGGGTTAATGAAAATATGGCAGAAGTTTATGATAAATATATTAAGGGCTGGAGAGAGGATTCTAGAAAATTAAAAAATATTTTTGGAGTTTCAGGAAATGAATTGTTTGAGGCGCATTTGAGAGCAAAAAAAGAAATGGTTGATTTTGTTAATCAGAGAAATATAATTAATTGTACATTAAGTCCTGATAAACTTACAATTGGGTTTGCAAGAAGATTTATAGCATACAAAGATGCTGAACTTATTTTCAAAAATATGGATATGCTAGTTAATTTAGGAAAAGATGTCCAGTTTGTATTTAGTGGCAAAGCCCATGCAAAAGATGCCATAGGAAAGGAAATAATGAAAAGGATAATTGAATATTCTAAAGGTCTTCAAGGAAAGGTATGCATAGCATTTGTTGAGAATTATGATATTATAGTTGCTAAAAAACTTATTTCTGGATGTGATTTATGGCTTAATACTCCAATACCATATAATGAAGCTTCAGGGACTTCAGGTATGAAAGCCTCAGCAAATGGATGTCTTCATTTTTCAAGGCTTGACGGGTGGGCTATTGAGGCATTTGAGAGAAATGGAGGGGGGTTTCCAATAAATGAATATCAAGACTTTTTGACACATTTAAAATACAAAATAATACCAATGTTCTATTCTGATAATAAAGATTCATGGACTGAGGAAATGAAACTTGCAATAGGAAATTCAGGTAGTTATTTTAATACTCATAGAATGGCACTTGAGTATATTGAGAAATTCTATAAATTAGATGAAATAAAAGAAAAAATAATTAATTTAAATAATTTATAATTATTATTATTAATTTATTATTATTATTTTATTATTATACTTCTTAAATTTTATATCATTTGAAAAAATATTGATACATCTTATACTTCCTTCTTGTTCTAAAGGTGCAATGATTTCTCTTAACTATAATTTAATCTATTTTTAATAATTGAGTAGGTTATTACTATTAAGTTAAATAATATTTATTTATACTACATTAATTTTAATTTTCTATTATGAAGAAAATTTTAATTATGTTAAGCTTTATATTAAGTTTAGGCTCATTATCAGTTTATGCTGATACAAATGGAATATGACATAATGTTGAAGATGTTAGGCCCGGAGTATTTGCTTCAGATGAAGGAGGAGGAAATTTTATATTCCCACAAAATGTTGATGTAAATAATAATCTAGGAGTTGGAACGAATTTATTAATTTCTGGGAATCCTTCCATACATTCTTATATTGTAGGAAATCTTGGTATTGGAGATACAACACCCCTAAATCAATTATCAGTTGAGTCAACTGCTGGCAATACAATTATTGGAATTACATCAAATGGTGCATTCTATTCATCTATAGATTTTTATGATGGTGCTAGCAATAAATGGGGATTAGGAAAAGATAATTTAAATAATTTTTACATTGATGAGTTTGGAGTTGCAAATAGAATGGCAATAATTCAAGGAACAGGATATGTAGGAATCGCTACATATAACCCAAGAGCTGAGCTTGAAGTAGATGGGACAATTATAGCTAAAAATATTAAATTGAATAATGGCACTAATATCACTGACTTTGATGATATTTATGTTAATGAAGACCAACCAAATTCAATAACATCGCCAATGATAGTTGATGGTTCTGTTAATACTCAAGATTTAGCAAATGGAGCTGTTACATCTCAAAAAATTGCAGATGGGACTATTACTGATATTGACATTAATTCAAATTTTTATTTGTGGAATAAAAATGGAAATAATATATACTCAAATTTAGCAGGAAATGTAGGAATAGGTACATCAACACCACAAACTAAATTCCATATATCAGAGTCAGGCCCAGGAATTACAGGAGATATAACATTTGGTTCTCAAACTAATTATGAGACAATGGCATTTACAGGAATGCAAGTTATATCAAATACAAATATGAAAACACATTATGGTGTTTCTGGAGCTTCCGGGACTGCAGGAGGAATGGCAGTAGATTATCAAAATGCGGGGGGAAAAATATATCTAGAAAATACTGACTCATTTGTACTAAGAGGAAAAGAAGTGCCTTTGAAATTTCAAATTGAAAATAGTGGATTTATTGATACTACAATGATAATTACAAATAGTAGAAATGTTGGGATTGGAACTTATACTCCTCAGGCAAAATTACATGTTGCTGGAAATATTATTGCAAATAATCCAACCCAAAACAATCATGTAGCAACTAAACAATATGTTGATTCTGTTGCAGGGTCGGTACCTACACCTAACCTTGATGTAATACATGTAGAAAGGACATTTTCAATTATTACAGATGATACAAATCGTGAATCCCCAGTTGCTACATGTCCAGCAGGAACTAAAGTTATTAATTGTTTCTTACATAATTACCAAACTGATGATGCACCTGGTGGAGCAGGAGCTGATTGGGTGCAAATTTCTTTTCAAAATAAAGGCATAATGGATAGTGGGTTACTTAATTATCATACATTTATGAATAAGAATGTAAATGGATGTAAAATGAGATATTATGGAGCAACAGGTTCAGCATTAAATGGTTATAGTTTGAAATATGGAGCTATTTGCATAAAAATAAGTTAAGAATTTATTTTTTTTGAGTGTCTTTTATTGCTTTTTCAAACATTTCTTTTGTTACTTCTATTTTTCTGTTTTCTTTTCTTTCTCTAATAGCCATTAAACCAGCTTTCTGACATACTCCTTCAATCATAGCTCCTGAGAATTTATCAGTTAGTTTTGCAAGTTCTTTTATACTTACAGTCTTACCAATAGGCATGTGTTTTGTGTGAATTTCAAATATTTTTTCTCTTGTTTGAACATCAGGCATTGGAATTTCTACAATGCTGTCAAGTCTTCCTGGCCTTTTAAGAGCATCATCAATTAGGTCAGATCTGTTTGTAGCAGCAATAATTGAAACACCAGTTAGCTCTTCAACACCATCCAGTTCAGTTAAAAGCTGATTTACAATTTTGTCATTTGCTGAGTTAGTTGATGAACCACGAGTTGAAGCTATTGAGTCGAATTCATCAAAGAAAATTACACAAGGAGCTACTTGTTTTGCTTTTTTGAATATTTCTCTTATTGCTTTTTCACTCTCACCAACCCATTTTGAGACAAGCTCTGGGCCTTTTACTGATATAAAATTAGCTTCACTCTCAGTTGCAACAGCTTTTGCAAGAAGTGTCTTTCCCGTACCCGGAGGGCCTGTTAGAAGAATTCCTTTTGGAGCTTTAATTCCTACTTCTTTGAATACTTCAGGTTCTTTTAGAGGCATCTCAACCATTTCTCTTAAATCTCTTTTTGCTGTTTCAAGGCCTCCTATTTGAGTCCATTTAACATTAGGTTTTTTAATTAAAACTTCTCTCATTGCAGAGGGTTCTACTTTTGCAAGAGCATCTGTAAAATGCTGCATTTTTATTTTTATTGTTTCTAGAACATTAGTAGGGACTTGTTCTTCAAATTTTACAAGGTCTGGAATGTATTTCTTTAATGCTTTCATTGCTGCTTCTTTTGTTAATACTTCAAGGTCAGCACCTGTAAAACCATGAGTCGTATCAGCAATTTTGTCAAGGTCAACATCTTTTTCAAGAGGCATTCCTCTGGTGTGGACATCAAGGATTTCTCTTCGTCCTTCTCTTGATGGTGGGTTTATTGCTATTTCCCTATCAAATCTTCCCGGTCTTCTAAGGGCTGGGTCTATTGAGTTTGGCCTGTTTGTAGCTGCAATTACTACAACATTACCTCTACCTTTTAGTCCATCCATTGTGGTTAAAAGCTGCGATACAATTCTTCTTTCAGCCTCACCTGTGACATTGTCTCTGTTTGGGGCTATTGAGTCTATTTCGTCAATAAAAATTATAGCTGGAGAGTTCTTTTCTGCATCTTCAAATATTTCTCTTAATTGCTTTTCACTCTCACCATAGTATTTGCTCATTATTTCTGGACCATTAATTACTTTAAAATATGCATCAAGTTCATTTGCAAGTGCTTTTGCAAGAAGTGTCTTTCCTGTACCTGGAGGGCCATAAAGTAAAACACCTTTGGGAGGATTTATTCCAATTCTTTCAAATACTTCAGGGTGTTTCATTGGAATTTCAATCATTTCTCGAATTGATGATACTTCTTCTTTTAGTCCACCGATATCATCATAAGTAATAGTTGGGACTTTTACATCACCTGGTTTAATAACCTTGTCTAATACTTTAAGCTGAGTTGCAGCGCTTACTCTTACATATTTTTTAGGGTTAGTTTTTGTTACAATATAATGCAGAGTAGTTCCCATAATATTGAAAAATTGAATGTTACCTTTTGCAAGAGGTTTACCCAGCAGTTTTTCTTTAAAAATTGGAGCAGGGTCGCCACTAAATTTTACTTCTTCAGTTGGTGCTATTTCAACAACTTTTGCCTCAACCACTTCAGCTTTGCATACTTCAATAATATCCCCTAAAGATACATTAGCATTGTTTCTAAGAGCAGAGTCCATTCTTACAATATCAAGGCCTTCGTCTTCTTTTGAAGCTAAAGCTGCTTTTGCTAAACACTCAGATTTTCCTTTTAATAAAACAAAATCTCCAAATCTAACGCCAATTTTATTCATAGAATCTGCATCTAATCTTACAACGCCTGAACCTATGTCTGCATGATAGGTTTCAGCAACATTTAAATTAATTTTTTCTACCATAAACTACTATAAGTGCATTGATATTTATAAAAGTTTTGGATATTTTCCATATCGGCAATTTTGATTATTTTTTCAGTTTTTGTGTAATACTAATACAGGCGAGTTATCATAAAATCGCTATTATTTCTTGATACAATAATTTTAAATTTATTATAATATGTTAGAAATACTAAGAATTTAAATGGGTCATTCTTTTTTTCCATATAAAAAATTATTTCATAATCATTTTTTGAAATTTTTCTTATTGATATTAAATTAAAATTGTTATATCCTTTATTTAGATATTTATTTATTTTAAAATTAATCCCACTTTTATGTTTTCTATAATATCTTCCAAAATATTTGTCTATATTGTCAGTTTTGTAAATAAATACATTATTAACAAAATTATTAAAGAAATTATTAATTTCTGCTGTCTCATGCATATTCATATAATATCCAGAATAAAAAAGTTCAATAAATACTGAAACATGAAATATTAAGAAAAATATAATTATAAAAATCATAAGTGTATTTATTGAGAAGTCTCCAATACTTGCTAATATATAAGCCGATAAAAAAGCAATAATTATTATAATTGTATAATATATTAAAACTGTGAAAAAATTTTGCGTCTTTCTGTAAACATATAAAATGTTTTTTCCTTTCAATTTTTAATAATATTTTTTATGTCGTGCAAAATACCTTTTTTAGGTTCTTTCATCATTGATTGCTGAGTTTTATGTTTTTCTTCAGCTAATTTGATTCTAAGTACCAAATCGTTTAAAATATTCATGTAATAAACATAGGCATCATATGGGCTATCATAAATGCTGAATAATTCATGTATAATTCCATCTCTTGTATCTTTTGTAGACATATAATAAAAATGGTCAGATGTTGTCAGTTTTCTCCATTCTTCAATGTATTTTCTCTGTTTTAAACTTTTTACAATGGTTTCTATTTCATATACTTCCCTCATTGCTTCTTTTTGCATTTTATTTCCAAGCCATGCTGAGACATCTCTTTCTTCATCTGCCCACGATGTATAATATGGAATGTCTACTTCTTCTTTTTTCTTAAACTTTGAGATAGCCTCTGATGGTGTTACAAAGGAGTTGTTTTGATTCTTTAATATTTCAAAAGGCATTTCTCTGAAGAAGTCAAATATACCTGTTTCTTCTTTTTGGTGTTCTCCGAATGTCTCGTAGTCTAGGAATAAATTAATTATGTCGTCATCTTTGTTTATTTCATTTATCCATTTTGCATATTTTGAAGGAGTTAGTGGAAAATGCTCCCAATTCTTGTTTGCAAACCTGAATGCAATATCATCTGATAGTGAATAGTTTTTTGTAAAGAGCGCAATATTTCCTTTAGAGTCTTTTGGATGATAAAGATGATTTGGGCTTCTTCCTTTTAGGGCTTTTTCCCACCCTTCTGCAAATATTCCTTTATATCCCATCTCTTCTGCAAAATTTGCAATTTCATTAGAATATATTAGTTCTGTGTTTCTAAATACCTTTGGTTCTTGGCCGAAGTATTTTTTTATTGCTTCTTTGTGTAGTTCTACTTGTCTTTTAAATTCTGCTTTTGAGTAAATGAAACTTAAAGAATGATAATATGTTTCTGATAAAAATTCTACGCATCCTGTTCTTGCAAGTTTTTGGAAACTTTCCAAGACTTCTGGGGCGTATGTTTGCATTTGCTCAAGAGCTGTACCTGATATTGAGAATGCAACTTTGAATTTCTTGTTTGTTTGTTCAATAAGGTCTAAAATAAGTTGGTTCATTGGCAAATAGGATTTAAAAGCCACACTTGCTAGGATATCTTTGTTTCTTTGCTCGTCAAAGTAGTCGTCTCGTTTTCCTATGTCAAAAACTCTAAATTTAGAAATTCTGAAAGGCTGGTGAACTTGAAAATAAAAGCATATTGCTACCATGAATAATTTGAATAAAAGTACTTTAAAAAAATTATGTGTAAATTTTCATAGTGAAATATTTTTGATGTCTTTTGTGATTATTTAATTTGGGTTTAATTTGGTTTGATTATTAATATTTTATACCACCTTCATAAAGATTTTCAATTTCAGTACTTGAAAGAGTTCTGTTCCAAACTGAAAATTCATCTATTCTTCCATGATAATATCCATTACCTTGATAATTCCATCTTAATCCTAAATACCAGTTACTATAAGTAGTTCCTATAGTATAACTTAATTGGTCAGACTTAATTAAAACTCCATCTTTGTACATTTCAACATTAGTGTTACTTCCATCTTTTTCTAAAATCCAAACATAATGATTCCATTGATTCTCTACAATATCGTTAAAATTATTTGAATATAACTGAGCTTGACCTCCTGAAAATCTAGTATGCATTTTACCCCATGCCTTACCTACATACCAGTCATAATTAGTTGTTGAAATATTCCCTTTATACAATAATCCATAATATGATGTATCCCCATTTTCATCATACATCCAAGCACTAACAGTTAAAGTCTCAATATTATCATCAATTAAACCTAAACTTAAATAATCATTAACTCCATCCAAATCAATTGCTGAGCCTTCATGACCACTGGAAGTATAATTTACTCCATTTGGAGCAGTTGCATCATTAGAATTACTTGATGAATCAGTTAAATCATTTTCAAATTCATAATGAATTAATAATGATGAATCAGCATTTAAACCACTTGAAGAACTATTAGTACTATTTTGACCAATTAATTCTAATGTTAATCCTGAAACCATTAATTGTTGGATTTCATAAGGTTTTAATACTCTGTTAAAAATTGTTACATCGTCCATTTGGCCATTATAATATCCATTACCTTGATAATTCCACCTTAATCCTAAATACCAATCATTATATGAGTGTATATAAGAAGATGAAAAACTATTTTCTTTTATTAATTCTGCATCTTTATACATTTCAATAGTTAAATCTGTTCCATTTTTTTGAATGTTCCAAGTATGAAAATGCCAAGTATTTTCTTCTATATCATCATAGGAGTTTGTATATTGTTGCTTTGAACCGCCATCAAATCTATAATGCATTTTACCATAACCTTTTCCAACATACCAATCATAATTAGTTGATGTTATATCTCCTTTGTAAATTACTCCAAAATATGAAGTATCAGGGTTTTCATCTTTTAACCATCCCGAGATGGAATAAGTTGTTATTGTTGGATGAATTGGCCCTAAATTTACATAATCATTTGAACCATCTAAATCTATTGCTTGGCCTTTAACTCATGAGGTGTAGGTTATGGAGCCATACCCATCTCCAGTATTATTATTGGTTGAAGAATCATTTAAATTATTATCAAATTTATAATATGCTAATAATTCTTGATTAGTTGTTTTTAATGGAGATAATGTGGTTGAGATTTCTTGCTTTGAGACTAAGCTGTATTTCTGAGGGAGTGTGATGACACCGGTGTCTGCAACGCTTACAACAACTAACCACTCGCCTGCTCCTTCTTCTTGTATTTC
>CAYLKB010000052.1:0-11340 GCA_964384165.1 uncultured Methanosarcinales archaeon | reverse complement strand
CATTCGGGACACTTTAAGTAATTACTTAAAGAGTTTTGTGTCCTCTCCACTCGCTGTGCTCGCTCAGCTATATCGTGTTCTTAGAAGTTAAGAACTTCTGCGGAGCACAGATACATTTATATTCATTGAAAATATATATAAAATATGAAAGCATACGATATCCTCAACAATCTTATAAATTCAGGCGATGATTTATCAGAATATTCTTTGGGATATTATGATATTACTGAAAAGAAACTTGTATTTGCAACATTTGATAAAGTAGTATTTGATGCAGATGATTACTATTCAATAACAATAGTAAAAAATCAAAATAATTTTATCAATATTCCACTATTTAGAGTATATAGGATATTAAAAAAACAAGAACTAATATGGCATAAGGAGAAAAACCTAAATTAATATATGATGTATAAATTAAGAAGAATATATTCTATTGCCATTAATATCATCTATATACTTAATAGACATTCTTTTAACTAAGGATCTATCATTTAAATCCCATTGAAAAAGAACATAATTGGAATTTAATAGATTATTAGGTAATTTGTCTCTATCAAGAACAATTGTAACACCTGAACTTGTGACATTTTGCAAACATCCAGAATATTCAGAATATCTTGTATCATCTCCAAATGCAACTTTTAATTGTTGGCCCAAATATTGCTCCAATTGATTCAATCTTTGATAATTATTTTTCTGATCCTTTTTCTTAAACATAAACAATTTATCTTTAAAACTCATTTATTCATAATATGAAAAATTAAGTTTATATAATTTATTGTTCATATATATTCACACAATTAAGTATTATATATTTGAATACATATTGTGCTCCTCAGAAGTTCTTAACTTCTAAGAATACGATATAGTTTAGCAAAATAGCTGGTGTGGAGAGTGCTAAAAGAAAAACATTTCTGAACGACTATATAAAATACTAATTATTATCAGTTATAAAAACATAATCTACTTTATCCTTTCATATGAAATTATAATTCATGCTATTAGCAAAATATTATTTTAAGAAAAATAATTATAAATGTTATAATTCTCTATTTAGAATAAATCATTTCACAATAATATAACGAGCTCAACGGGATTCGAACCCGCGGCCTACGGATTAAGAGTCCGTCGCTCTAACCAGACTGAGCTATGAGCTCTCGTTATAATTACAAGATAACATTACTTGATATAAATAGAGATTAGAAAATATTTAAAAACTTAACCATTGTAAACTTTAACATTTGAATAGTATTTTATTCCATTTTATCAATATCTCAACAATACTTAGTTTCAGTAATATTTATAAATATTGCAATAATTTGTTATTCATTATGGATTTTTATGATTTTATAAGAAATACTAAGCCAAATAACCCAATATTAATTGATTCTAGAACTACTTCAAATGGTAGAAAAATATATTTATTGATGAAAGGCGAGATTTGCGATTTAAAATATAATCAATTAAATGGTACGCCATTTTTACATGGAATAGGCCTATCTGGATTAGAATTTCCTTTAGATAAAATACAAGCTGAACCCAATGAGTTTATGTTAGAATATGATAGTAAATTATGGATTCCTCCATTAGGGCCAGAAGTTCAGAGATTTTCATATAATGCAGGATTATTTGGCATTAAAGAATATTTGCATGAAATAGGTCAATGGGTTTGTGGTTATAGATTTGGGTCAGAAAAGAATAATAAATCAAGACTTGAATGCCTAGTTGAACAAATTATTAGAGTTTGATTATCATAATGGGAAAAGTATATCAATTTAAACAAAAACCTAAAGAAAATACTTCTTCAATAAATCAAGTTAATAATACTCAAATTAATAATGGTTTAATTAAATTTAATAGCAATCCAGAATTATTTTGCGCTCTCATTTTTATTAGAAGATACCAAGGAATAGGAAGAGATGGGCTAAAATCAGTAATATACTCTGAACCTCTTCTTGAGATGCTAGATTATTTCATTGAACTTGATGAAAATGGTTACAATTATACAGCTATTCTTGATGATATGAAGAAATTAGATATTAAACACTGGAAAAGAGAAGATATTGTAGATAAAGATTTAATGAAAAAAAGTTTTGAAGTTGATATAGATTTGAGTACTACATCAAGAAGGTATGTAAATTTATTTATGCAAGATAGATATGATAATGAAATTGAATTTCTTAGTTCTCTGTATAATTTATATGTCCAAGATTTTATTAATTTTTGGAACGATGATATAAACTTAAAAAAACAAACAATCTCTGGATATCGTTTCGATCCAAAGAATTATGCTTCATCAGATTTTAAATTCTGCACTGGGGGACTTGAGAGCTCACTTTCAGCAAAAGAAGTTATCTTAAATCCAGATAATTATCCATATCTTGATGGTTTTTCAGGAAGATATGTGATTGTTGCTGACAAAAATGATGAACCATTTGAGAAGGAAGTGTATAGACTTACAAAAACTGGGATATTAACGATTTAATAATTTATCGTTTCAAGATTACCCCATCATTTATGGTGGTGCTTAACTTTAAACGATGACTAAAAATCCGTCTCGAAGAATTGCGTAATACCTCATCATTTATGGTGTGGATAGCAATTCTTAGGGTTTTTAATTTATTAATAATTTAACAATTGTCTGAGCAAACTTTCTAGCTGAGTCAGGCCCATCAGCAGTTACAATATTTTTATCTATTTGCACATCAGCACCAGTATAAATTGCGCCCATATCTTCAAGATATTTGCCTTGCTGTCCATCTCCATTCCAAACTGTTGCTTTAACTCCTTTTAACTTGCCAAAATATGCAAGTATTGTGGGTGCTATACATATTGCGCATAGTAGTTGGCCTTCATCAATATCATCTAGAATAATTCCAATATCATCATTTCCTTTATATTGGTTAGCTCCTGAGCCACCTACAAAAACAATTACATCATAATTATCAACTTCAACTTCATCAATATCAATATTAATATTTGCTATTCCTCCAAGTTTTCCTTTTGCCTGATTAACACCATTTGATGCAGTATCTACTATAAAACCATTACTCTCAAATATATTTTTTGGTTCAAAATACTCTTCATCCCTAAAATCTGTAGGTGCAATAATCATTAGTACTTTTTTTTGATTTTCAATTTGATTTTCCATTTGATTTTCCATTTATATATTATTATTTTTAAATTTTAAAAACTTATCCATTTATAGTCGTCTCGCAAAAGTTTTTCCTTTTGAGGTCTCTCCACTTAGCTTTGCTCGCTCAGCTATATTTTGTTCTTAGAAGTTAATAACTTCTGTGGAGCACGATATTAAATCAATATTAGACTATAAAGCCTCATGTTTGTAGAAAATAACATTTTAAGAGTCATTAGGCATATAAAATGATGTTAGTTTGAAATTTCATTAATAAATCTTAATAAAAAGAATATAAATGTCTCTATGTAAGTAAAACATAAAGTTTAAAAACAATAGCTATTGTCAATTAAATATGGCAAAAAAAAGTGAAAAAAATAAAAATTTATTCACTATAAAATTTAATAAATTTGTTAAGAATAATATAGGTTTTTTTATTGTAATTTTTTTAATTCTTCTTATAGGTGCATTTATTACTGTTACATCAAAGAATAATAATGAGAATAAAATTTATGGAGATGATGTAATAGAAATGCATTATTTCTTTTCAAAAACATGCAGTCATTGTATTAAACAAAGAAGTTTCAATAGTAAACTTGAAGAATTATATCCTAATCTTAAAATAATAGGGCACGATACAGCAAATCCAGCTGAGGCACTAGAAGTATATAATAGATTTGCAAAAGAATTTGATGGACTAGATGAAAATCAATTTCCAGGAACGCCTCTTACAATAATTGGTGATGAATATAATGTAGGGTATGGGACAGATGAGACAACAGGACAAATATTAGTTGACATGATTGAAAAACAGCAAGAATTAATAGATGCAAATTGGAATTCATCAAAGACCAAAACTATAGATTTAAATTAAAAAAATGGCTGAAAAAAGAACTCAAAAAAATAAGGATAAATTAAAATCTGATGTGAAAATAAATAAAGAAACAATAGATTATAAAAAAGAAGATTTAAAGAAAAAAGAACAAACCTTGAACCAAAATGAACAAAAACAATTTCAAAACACACCAAAAAAAAATAACAAAACGAACATTATATATTTACTTATTTTATTATTATTTATTTCACTATCTTTACTTTTTGCCCAAGACTTAGAAGACTTAATAGTTAATGAAGAGTTTCTAAAATCTTCATCCCTCTTTGGATTATCATTTATAATAGGTCTAATTGATGGTTTTAATCCATGTGCTATGTGGGTTTTAATTTATCTTATAACATTAGTTGCTGAACTTAAAGACAAAAAAAAAATGTGGCTAATTGCAGGCACTTTTTTATTAGCTTCAGGTGTTATATATTTTGTAATCCTATCTCTTTATCTTGCAGGATGGGAACTTGCAATATTCATGGGTTATTCAAGTATTGTAATGACAATTGCAGGTATATTTGCACTTGTTAGCGGAGCATATTTCTTAAATGATTTTATTAAATCTGGAGGAAAAGTTGTATGCAATATAGGCGATATGAAAAAAAGAAGTATGACAATGAACAAAATTAAAGATATTGTTCATTCACCATTTACTATTCCTACTTTTATTGGACTTGTTTTTTTAGCTTTCTCTGTTAATCTTACTGAGTTTTTCTGCTCTATAGGCCTGCCACAAGTATTTACTAATATAATCTCCGTTGCTGAAATAACCAATTCAATGCAATTTGTATATATTTTTATTTACATTATTGCATTCATGGCTGACGATTTGCTTATATTTTTCTTAGCACTTAAAGCACTTGACACTCCAGTAATGGATAAATATTCAGGACTAGCAAAGCTAATTGGTGGAGTCTTAATGATTGTACTTGGAATTATATTGCTATTTTTTCCACAGCTATTGATGTAAATAAAAAAATTAATATTCTCTTAATTAAAATTCAATCATGAATTATATATATGCCTTATTGCATCAGAAGTCTTTATTAATGGTACGGATGAGTATGCTAGTACTTTATATGGCTCTTTTTTATCTAATTGCAAATAATATTCTGTAGGTATATCAAAGATAGGATATTGTGCAAGTCTTATTCCTTCACATTGTTCTAAATTTTTAACAAACATATCCATATTATCAAGATTATCAGAATCAGTCATTTTCCATTTTAGTTTTCTTTGCAATAACATTTCTCTTTCTTTTTCAAGTTTCTCGATTTGTTGCTTTCTAATATCAAATGCCTCCTGACTCCATCTTTTACTACCTTTTTCTATTAAATTAGCTTTGTATAATCTCTCTTTCTCTTTTTGACTCTCTTGTAAGAGAATATTTATTCTAGATAATATTGAATTTTTTTTTGAGTATAAATTACTTAGGTCTTTTTGATATTTTTTATATCTTCTTATTGCAGATTTAGATTCACCAGCATATTTTATTCTATTTTTTGTGTATTTATTACTCCTTTCTTTTTTTTTTTGAGAATTTAATCTATTATGTATTTTAGTTTTTATTTTCTTATCTACTATTGTTAGTTCTTTTTGTGAAGATTTTATTAATAAATCATAACTAGTAGTAACTATATTTGTTCCCCTCCTATCCATTATCTCATCATCAGTTAATCCCCATAAATTATGAATTTGATTACCTAGTGCCTCAAGGTCAGGATATCCTGTATCAATGTATGAAGCAGGATGATAATGAAATCTATTAATTGGTCTATCATCTCCATTAAATCCATTTATTGATTGAATTGCATTTTGATATACTGTATATGGTCTTAATCTATTTTTTGCAAACATTATACGTTGAAGCAATTCAGTCTCCTTAATTGCAGATGCTGAATAATCAATATCTGATACAAAAAACTCATCTGGTTCAATTGCAAGTTTAAGAGAATTTGATTTTAATATAATTCCTGCAAAGACATTTTCAGATAATTTATGGCTTATACTTTTTTTCAAGTTTTCTTTTATATAATCTTCAAGCATTATTCTTCCTTGAGTAAATCTTGATTCTCTTTCATGGACAAAATAATCTCCATTTTCTAATGAAAAATTAAAATAGTAGGAAAGCAGGCTAAATAAACCCATTGTAATATTAAGGTTCATGCCAGTTTCCCTATCTGATAGGCCTTCTAAACCTTCATTTAATATTTTAACTTTATCAGTTTTTAATATAAATCCATTCTCAAATATTATATCTTCATATCCATTATTTCTTAAATATTCAATTATATTAAAAAAGTAATTAGAATGAAAATATAACATAGCAGTATTAAACTGAGATATTTGTTTAATCTCATCCACATTGCAAGTATCATATCCCCCTTTTACATCAACAGGAAATAAATGGGCATTGCCATCAATATTTTGGACATAAAAGAAATCGGGCCTTGCAATGAATTTTTGATTAATATCTTTATAAACATAACTATTATGAAGACCGCTTATTTCTGTAGGGTTGGAAAAATCATTTTCAGGTATTTCAACAAAATCATATGGTATAATTAATCCACCAGATAAATCATCAATCTTTTGAAATATTCTTCCATTCCCGCAATATTCATCAGGATATTTATATTTAAAATATACTCTGCCATTATCTCCAAAGCTTGGAATTAATAAACTATTCTCTCTAGCAAGAGAGTCGGCTACAGCCTGTTCAAGTGAGAATCTCTCATTTAGTTCTGAATTTGGCTTTGCAAGTCTTGAGTAACTGCCAAAAACATCCATCTTTTTTACTCTCCAAAATAATTATGTCTCTGAGCAGCATATAAAAAGTCCTCAAGTCTATTCTCAGGTATAACGCATGCTGCTGCTTGTTTGTGTCCTCCCCCTCCATATTTTTCCATTAATGATCTTAAATTAATTCCCAGATATTCATTACTATCTGTTACCCTTCCTGAAATCTTTATATATTTTTCATCATCAAATTCGGTAGGTACTCCTCCAAAAGATATAACTTTTCCTCCTGGAAAAATTTGGGAATTTGCAGCAATTCCTAAAAAAACTCCATTTACTCTTTCAAGATTTATATTCTCAGATATTACTCCTTTCAAAAATGACATGTCACAATAAACAATTCTGCTATCCTTATTACCTAGTCTTGAAATTGCTTTAGGGTTTGACAACTTATCAGTTAAAGCCTCCATTCCATTATATACAGACAACCTGTATATGAAACTATGTTCTAAAACCATATCAATATTAGCTCTGCCTAATTGTCTTGGACTACTTTCTCTCAAATCTAGTATTTCATCAATTGCTTTTAAGAAAACATCTCCATGTCCAAGTTTTGAAAGAGCTGTCATAGAATTTGCAAGTTCTGCAACTGATGTACCAACTATATCTAAATCATATGTTGAAACATATTGTTTTCTTCTAAGTTTTGCCAAATAATAATCTCTCTCAGAAGGTTCACTAAAAGCAATTATAGAATCTTGAAACTTTGAAACCATGTATTTGGAAAGTCCTGGTTGCTGCGCAATACTTCCTTCAGGATCAAAACTATTTTTATTTTCATCACCTTTTGCATTTCTAAGTAATTCAGTAGCAATTGATATTTTTTCCTCATTTTTAATCAAGTTATCTGTAAAATCCTCAAATTCTGATACGGCAAATCTACTTGAGACTATTAAATCTCCATTATTATTATCCTCAAATAGTCTCTCTCCAGTAAGTTCTCTTACTAGATTATCAAGCTCATTAAGTTCTGCATTATTTAGTGTATTAACATATGCAATATTAATTCTAGGATTATTATCACTATTTTTTTTTAGATTCTCAGTTGTAAATGCCAATCTATATTTATCATACAAATTTTCAAAATTAGAATTTTCTCTTGTACTCAAATTATGGAATTCTTTATTAAAAACTTTTGAAAGTTCATCTCTATCTGGAACAAAATACTTGAAATTAAAAACAGGGTCTGACTGAGCCCATACTTTTTTAGCTTCTTTTGAATTAATTCCATAAAAAGGACTATCATATTTCTTAATTACTTTTCTTGAAGAATCCTCTAAGTAATCAAACAAAACAGAATTTAATCCTTCTTTTTGTTGCATATCAGCACTAGCCCCAGCAAGTCCAATAAGAGAAATCAAATCAAGATTTTTTCTTAACTTATTTAAGTTTTTTCTTGTATTTACATCAGCACTATTTCCATATTCAGCTTCAAGCATATCATATACAATATTAACAAGCATTGTTGCCTGCATAGCAGTTGATAATTCTCGGCCACCATCAATTCCATGATTATTAGGATTAATATTTACAAAATGTTTATCAAAGCCATTTTTTGGTCCATGGTGGTCAACATTAAGTAAGTTTGGAACATGTCCATTAGCCATAACTGGCTCAAGAGAACCTAAATCTCCAATAATAATATCTCTGCCATTTTCTAATTCGCATATAGTTGGCAAATGTTCAAGTTCATTATTATGCTTTAATTCTTTAGCAAACCTTCCAATTCTATGAGAATCTATCTCTGCAAAAACTCCAACAAATTCTAATATTTGTTCAAGTCCTTTCTTAAAAACAGTTTGTGTAGCAAGTCCGTCTGCATCTTTTAAGTCAGTAATTAAATATGGAGTTTGGCCATGCCAACGATTTTCAATACCATCAAAAATCCAGTCAGCACCTTTAAGCATATCAGCAAAATAATTATTATATCTATTTTCATTAAGCTCTTTTACTCTATTATCAAGCATTTTGGTAAAAGAGTTTGGCTTCATTTTGTCAATCATAGAAGCATTCATATTCAAAAACAAACTATCTTGCATTTATAAATTCATGGTATATAAGTAGTAACAATCTTGATAAAATATTATGTTTCAATAATATTGGCCTTGTTTCAAAAAAATAATTGTAGTTTCATAAAGTAATATATCTTGTTTCAATAATAAATAATTATCCAACCAATAAAGATAAGTTGGAATCTATGGTGATTAAAATGAATAAAATTACAAAAAAAATTGCAGTATTATTTTCAGTACTTATTGTACTGGTATCAACAGCCTCTGTATTTTCATACATGGGAAACCCAAGTATAGAAGGTCCGCATAGTGATGAACAAAGACATGAATTAATGCAGAAAGCATTTGAAGAAAATAATTATCAATTATGGCTAGAGCAAATGACAATTGAAGGCAAAAAATATGGTGTTTTAAATAAAGTAAATGAGAGTAACTTTGAGAAATTTGCTCAAATGAGAAAAGCATATTTATCTGGTGATAATGAAAAAGCAAATGAATTACGAGTAGAACTTGGCCTTGGTCTAAAAAACAAAAATGGTAGTGGAAATGAAATGAAAAATAATGGAATTGGAAATGGAAATAAAAACGGAAAACACATGAATTTACAGGGAAAAAATTACAATGGAAATAACAAAAAAATAAACAATGAGAATTGTCCAAATATGCAGTAATATTAATATATATGAAATGGTGTTACACATAAGTGAATACAAAAGATTTTTATCTTAATTCACATATCATTTCTAAGTCTTAATCAGTTAAAAGAGAGAGAGACTTAGCACAATAAAAAATGGCTACTAAAAAAACTACTAAAAAAACACCAGCACCTGCTAAAGCTCCTGCAAAAGGCAAGAAAAAATAATTTTTTCTTGTATAGTCAAAAGGCTATTATTATAATGCCTTTTATTGTCTTTCTCTATTATTTTTCAAAATTTCACAAAATTATATTCAGTTTTTAAAATTAAGAAGTTTCTTAAAAATTGTAATCCATAAAGGACTAAGTAGAAGTGTTAGTGCTATTGCTGAAATTGTTAGATTATATCCAAAAAAACCTATAATCCCAAGATTAAGTCCTACTGCTGATAAAACAAAACTGAACTCTCCAATTTGAGATAAGAGTGCGCCACCATATAAACTTTCTTTAAACGAATTTTTTAAAGCCATTAAAATTAAAGCATTAATAAATGTATTGGTAATGAAAACACCTATAACTATGCCCATTATCTCTAATATGTTGCTTATAATAAAACTAATATCAATAAGCATCCCTATAGAAACAAAAAACATTGCAACTAAAATAATATGAAAGGAATGAAGATTTTCTTTAACCCATGCAGTCTCTTTAGCACTAGCAAGAATTATTCCTGCTACAAATGAACCAAGAGCCGTAGAAAGACCAAATAGTCCAGTCATCATTGAGAAACCAAAACATAGAATCAAAGCCCAGAAAACTTGCAACTCATGATCTTTTTTAATTACATTGCTGAAAGGAAATTTTATTGTTTCTTTTTTAACTAAATATATGAATAATAAAATTAATAATATAGACCCTGTAAGTAGAAAGAAAATTTCAGTTAGTTCGGGTTTTTCTCCTGCTAAGAAATTAAGAGTAATAAGCATAGGAACAATAGCTATATCTTGTACAAGCAATATGCTAAGGACATTCTGACCAACTCTGGAATGTAGTTCATTATAATTTTCTAATATTTTAATAACTACGGCCGTACTGCTAATACTAATGGCAAATCCTAATAGCAATGCAAGTTTTAAACTCCAATTTAAAAAATATGATAGCATAAAAGTAAATAGAATGCTAAGAATAATTTGCAGAAAAGTTCCTATAACTGCTATTTTCCAATTCTTTATTAGTTCTTTAAGATTAACTTCCATTCCAATAAAAAATAACAATAACACAACGCCGATATTGCCAAGATAGATTATAATATTTGTATCATCAATTATTTTTAATCCATAAGGCCCTATGGCAAGACCTGCTAAAATATAAGCTACAACATAAGGTTGTTTTATTTTTTTCATTATTGTACTAATAACTACAATTGAAAGACAAATTGTCATAATAAGGGGAAAACTAGCTCCAACCATTTTTACAAAAATAATATAATTTAAATAGTATATAAACTTAATGTATATAAGGGTTTTATCAAGTAATTTGCATTTGAAACCATTGACTAAGTTTTTATATTGAATAAGAAAATTAAATTTGCTGTAAATAGCGGTCAAAGATATATATAAAGGGTGCCTATAAGTGTTTATGATTTCTTTTATGTATGCTAACATTATTTACATGTAAAATATGGTTATAATAGTTATTTTCCTGAATAATTTTTAATTAATTTTTTATCTATTGTGCTCCTCAGAAGTTCTTAACTTCTAGAACACGATATAGCAATCAAGCAAAGATAAGTGGAGAGACCGCAAAATGAAAAACTTTTGTGGACGACTATAATCTTAATATTTTGTTTTTATATCGTTTCATGATTACCCCATCC
>CAYLKB010000051.1:0-11406 GCA_964384165.1 uncultured Methanosarcinales archaeon | reverse complement strand
TCTACTTTATTTAAAGAGATAATTATTTGAACATTTTTTCGGGGAAAAAATAAACAAAATAAAAATGATATTATTTTGTACAATATAAAAAAGGATAAATATCCAGTCATTAGAATAAAAATCAAAAAATCAAAGGATAAGTATCCAGTCATTAGAATAAAAATCAAAGGATAAGTATCCAATAAGTTTTTTCCACATGTACCACACAAAAAATTTATTAAATTATTGGAAAAAATTGAAAAATTATATATGATAATTAGTTTATTTTTTATTAAGCGTATAGTATATTCCTACCACACGCTTTGCTTTAGAAGGAAGAAAAATTACTAAAAAAAACTTCCCCACCCTGCAACCTGATTACACTGCCTTAGAACATTGTAATGAAAAAGCTTACTCTGTCCTTACAGCAGAAACATTAACCAGGGCCAAAGAAGCATCGAATGGTCTTTTCGTGCATTCTTTGATACATATATACAAATCTAAGATTTGAATTTGCGTAATAATATACCTTACAGATATTATTATTACTATTTTCAGTTCGTGTTCTTGATTATGTGTATATATTCATCACAATTTAATGTGATTGTTAGTTCAAACTAACGATTTCAGATAGGTTTCGAATTTAGAGGCGTTCAATCCTTAACCTTGCCTATGCGCCTTATCATCAGTCCATATCAAGACAATGATGAGGTGTTGATAGGGTATTCGTGTTCCTCTCGTACTAAGGAATACTTCTGTATTCGATACAGAAATTAGAATCCAAATGGATACTGTAGGGTAAAACTAACCTGTCTCGCGACGGTCTAAGCTTCTATATAAATATAAAGGTTAGTATTTTATAAATGCTTTATAAAAACATTTTTTTAAAAATAATTAGGAAGAATAAAATTATCTCTTTTAATATAAGAGCAATATATGATATAAAAAAAAATCATATTTAATAATAATAAATACACCCAGCTCACGTTCCCTATTACCGGGTGAACAATCCAACACTACTTGAGTTCTGCCTCAAGATGATAGGAAGAGCCGACATCGACCTTATTACCAAGCTAACTCTATAATTTCCTATAGAGATAATTACGCTTCTTTTGACCTTCCCTTTACTGGAGGTATTGTCAAAAGATACCTTTCGGTATGGAGTGGCACGTACCTTAAGCAAACTTTATAATAAAATTAAAGTCTACCGACACCTTACCGTGCTCTACGACGGCTAATAAAAAGATTGCCTCTTTTTTTAGCTCGCCACGGGATTAGCATACTCATAAGAGTTTAGCCTTCCCCGTACCAGGTTGTCTTGCAAATAGTCTTACAGACTTCCAGTAAAAGTCATTATAACTATTTTACTAGCAGGAAACACTACATTATTATTTATGTAGCCTGCTGTTGAACCCTCAATTTCGAAGGATCAAAAAGCTGCGTCGCTATGGGCGCTTGGCAGCCACAAGCCAGTTATCCCTCTGGTAATTTTTCTGTCACCTCAAGCCTTGAACTTTAAGAGATAACCCGAAGGTATGTTTGCTAAAGGATCGTTAGGACATACGTGAGTATCAATCATTTGTACTGAAAATGATTGTCAAACTAGCTATTGGCCTTATCCGCTACGATAGATTTCTGATCTATCTGTGCTAATCATTGTACACTTGCGTTATCTTTTAACATGTGTGCCGCCCCAGCCAAACTCTCGATTTAATTGTGTTGCACACTTCATCCTCAACTTAAATGTTGAGTTTTCATTAGAATCCCTTAAAAAGGGTTGATATTAACATGCTGAGTAAAATATCAGTAACAGTAGTGGTATTCCATTTGAGAATTGCTTCTTCCACCTATACTACACCTATTATGATACTTCGCAGAATTAAACTAGAGTCAAACTCAAAAGGGTCTTCTTTCCCCGCTGTATCCAACCAAGCCCGTTCCCTTGGCTGTGAGTTCGCTAAATGGTAAATAGGGACAGTAGGAATCTCATTAATCCATTCATACGCGTCACAAATTAAATGACGAGGCATTTGGCTACCTTAAGAGAGTCATAGTTACTCCCGCTGTTGACTTGTGCTTGTTTGAATTTCTCCACGTTGACATTCAAGCACTGAGCAGAAATCACAAAGAGTATACACCATATAAGGCCGTCTCTTTGCTTTGTTTTAATTAAACAGTTGGATTCCCTTAGATTCGAACGGTTCCTAGACAGCAGTTAATTACGAATTGTACGATTGGCTTTCCACAGAAAACCTCTCATGCGCTAGATCTTTCCCGATTCGGATAATATGCCTCATCTTTCCGACGTTCGTCTACCGAAATAGAGTACTTGTCGGTCCAATGAAACTATTTACCGCGCCCTCCCTCAAAAGAAGGAGGTGAATCGGTTCAAACCTAGCCCAATTCGTACTGCTTTAAGAGCCAACCTTTCTACCGAAGATACAAATCTATTTTGCCGACTTCCCTTACTTACATTATTTTATACAACTATAGGTTATTAGCCTTGGGGACCTGTTGCGGTTTATGGTACGGTTCATGCGTGGAACGGAAGTTAACGAGTAACTTCACATCGCCTATTTGATTTTTCAAGGATGGATTTGAACCTGCTCCACAGAACCAACAGCTCTGTTGATTCCGGCCCGCATAAATCCCTTTCGCGATATTATACAATTCAAAGGGATCAAAAGAATCTGCTTTAAACTAGATTCTGGCCGTTAAGGAAGAAAGAGACTCTTCCTGGATATCCAAATCCATCATCATCAAATAGGACACGGTTTTTCAACCTCAAGTTCCGAATACATGAGTTCAGGAATTTTAGCCTGATTCCCTTTCATGTCATTAAAGCCAAAAGGCTTTGTGTTAGGTGCTAACCAGACATTTAGGACCGACTGACCCTTGCCTAATCGCTATTGGCAAGGAAACCTTCCCCACATCAGTCTTCAAAGCTATATAGCCTCTAGAAAAACTAGAGGACCGTAATCCGTTTGAAAATATTGCTACTATCACTGAGATCTGTACAAGTAATTTCTCCAAAATCATTTACAAATTAAGATTTCTTCAACGAAATCACTTTATGTTCCTACATATTCATTTTATAGCCTGGTTTTAATGAATAGTTTGGGATATTTTAATTTGGGCATGCGCGTTATCCTTTTTCAGGGCTATTTCATTCGATGGGTAAGTTGTTACACACTTATTATCTGATACCGACTTCCATGGCCACAGCCCCATTGTCAAAATAAAACAACACCTTTTAAGTTTCTGTTAAGCCCAATAATAAACAGGTTACCCAACAACTTACGGTTTATCCCGCATCGCTTGATCTGCTTACCAAACCACAGCCCACTAAAGGTCAATGTTTACAGTAATGTTGGATTTCCCTAACATTACACTTACTAATTTATAGTTTGAGAGTAGAATAAGAAACTCAATTCCCATGATCGCCAACCATTGTCTTTACACCGAAAAATCATTTTTGACCTCAGCTATTCTTAGGAATATTTCGGAACAAACCAGCTACTAGATGGTTCGATGAGTCTTTCGCCCCTAAACTCAATTTATACAAGCGATTTGCACGTCAACACTGCTTGAATCCTCCATCAAAGTTTCCTTTGACTTCGATTCATTCAAGTTTAGATCACCATCTTTCGGGTCCTAGCATTACTATTTCAACTCTGCGCTATGAAGGTTTATTGTGAAAACCAATAAATCACTTTCATTTCGCATTACCCGATTCACGGGTACTACTTATACCAACACTAGACTCCTCAGTTCGTGTTTCAAGACGAGTCAGAGATATCCACCATATTTGTTCCAATCTCATGCCAAAAAGAATGTAACAAACCAGAAATATCCGAATTTAAAAGGCTAAGCTATTACACTTAGACTAATAAACCGTTTTCTTTCAAGCTTATTACATTCATATGACATTTTTCTTCTGTTTCTAATGAAACAGATTGGATTTCGTGAGAATGGTTACCCAGAGTCTCACTTTTAATGGATATTTCTGCTTTTTCTCTGCATAATTTCAGGTTCTTGATTCACCCTTGAACCAAAGTGCTTTTCATCTTTCCCTCACGGTACTTCGTTTGCTATCGGTATTTTACTCATATTTAGGCCCGATAAGAAGTTCATCTTATCTATCAGATTATACTCCCAAATAATCCTACTCACTAAGTACTTTTATTATAAGTAGTAGATTTCATTAAACGGACTATCACCGTCTCTGGTTTACTTAAAGTAAACTTGCTTTCCAGCAAGAGATTTATGAAATCAAACTACCTATTGATAAAGCACTTTACTCTCATAAAGAGAGTTTGGCCACTTTCCCTTTCGCTCGCTGGTACTAAGGAAATTAGTGTTCTCTTCATTTCCTTCACTTACTAATATGCTTAAATCTAGTGAGTGACCTTATATAACTGAATCCCGAATAATAAGTTTATATATCAATGGAGAATTTTATTTTTTTGAAGATTATCTCTTTTTAATAAATCAGCAAAGATTATAAACTATCACCGGAATTTCAATTATATATTAATATAACCGAAATTATATTAAGTTAGGACCTATTCGAAGAACCATCCGTCACATTGTGTAATTCAAGTGACTTATCGCAAGTTACAACGTTCTTCATCGAAGTAAAATCCAAGACATCCATTATGCAGAGTGAAAAGCAATTGGATTAAAAATATAATCCTATAAATATATCAATAGCTTTAAAATGCTATATAGACATATAATCCATAAAAAACGACTTTTTATATATAAAATATCTTAAAGATATTATAATCTAATTGATCCATACGCAGGTTCACCTACGAATACCTTGTTACGACTTCTCCTTCCTACAAACAGAAAGATTTAAATGCTTTCTCCCCGTAAATAACAGAAATCCAGCATTTTCATCTTTCGGTTCAATTGGTAGGAGCGACGGGCGGTGTGTACAAAACTCAGGGACTTAATCATTGCAAATTGTTGATTTGCGATTACTAGGAATTCCTGGTTTATGAAGAACTTACAATCTTCAATCCCAGCCTTGAAATCAAGGATTCCATAGCTTTCCTTATTTTTTCAAATTTGGAAAGCTTTTGGCGCACACTTATTGGCAAAAACATTGTTTTACGCGTGCCGCCCAGAATATATAAGGGCATAACAGATCTGTTATGGCCTCCAACTTCCATACTCTGTTTTACTTAATCGAGTAGAGTCTTATTAAGAAGACGGATATAAATATCCAATCACCGATTCCACCAATAGGAATTACGGCTGTTGCTAATTAATAACGGAGGTCTCGCTCGTTATCACAATTAAGTAGACAGACCAATCCACGAACTGAGAACGACCATGCACCACTATTTCATAAATCAAGAAAGGTCATTAACCTGTCAATCTTAATATGGTCTGATTCTGGTAAGTTTCCACGTGTTGAGTCGAATTACCTTTTAAATACCAACCTCATTTTAAGTATTTAAAACTTAAAACTTAAACGGTCTTTATAACCTTTGCTGAATCAGAGCTTCAGTTATAAAAACTCTCCCTAATTTTATAATTAGGTTGAGTTGGAGTAGCGTGTACCTTAAGCTAAATATTTAGCCCATCACTTACCACGCGTTACGACGGTTTAAGATATTTAATTTCTTAAACTCGCCACGGGATCAACACTCTCATATTATAATTCTAGCATAACAAATTATAATAATCAACGAATGCTTTCCCCGTACCAGTTGATGTCGCCTTGAGAAAACAATTAAGCCATTTATCTGATTCATAAATGTTAATCTCATAGACTAGCAGGTAATATTGATTGCTTATCAATATCCTACTTTTGCGACCTAATTAGCCGCAGAATCCACTCCTGGTGGTGAATTTCCGTCAATTCCTTTAAGTTTCGTTCTTGCGAATATACTCCCCCAAGAACACAAAAATTTGTGATTTCTCTGGGATGCTGTATAAATCTTCTATATGGTTTCATACAATCTCGAATTTGTATGGTTTACAGCCAGGACTACGACGGTATCTAATCATCTTTGCTCCCCTGGCCCTCGTTCCTCATCATATGAACCAGTGCTAGCTATCTGCTTTCGCCTTTGTGGGTCCTTACTGACTATACGGATTTCACCCCTCATCAGTAAATACCGATAGCTTACTCCTGGTTCTATTGTCTGTACCGACTAAAAAATTAGTCGGAACAACTGGTTCCGTGCTATAATATATTGCATCACAAATGGCATCTTCCGAAGAAGAAAACCATCACTAATCATCCTTTGATCGCACTAATTTGCTCACGGGTTAAAATCAGAATAGTAAATCGAAATCACATCCATCGAAAATAATTCTGAACTTTTGTTCAAGAATTATTATCAAGGATGCTATGAAAAGACCGATAAACCTAAAAGGTTTCGCAAAGCGAACTCGAAAATATACTATTTGGATAGTATATTCTCAAGATCGATCAAATCGACTTCGATTTATCATCCCTTATGGCGACTACGAACGTTTTAACTGCAGCAATGTTATCATACACTATTGGAGCAGGTATTACCGCGGCTGCTGGCACCTGACTTTCCCTCCAATTGTTACTCCAACATAATTCTAACATGTTGCCATTGTAAACCGGAAATAATTCCAGTACTCTTTTCCAATAAGGAAAAGATGCTTATTTCTTTTCACTACCTCGCGAACGTGTTCGCATTGGGTAATTTTCGCGCCTGCTGCATGCCTTGGCACTAGTAGCTGTTTCTCAGGCTCCTTCTCCGGAATCGAACACTAATTCCCCGTACTCGTGACAGTTGTAACTGTTATTGAAACAGTTAACTAACTGATGAGTAATAAACCCGCCTGATCGACCATCGGTTAACACCAGAGTAGAAACTCTGGTAAATAGAGCTAATTCCTTAAAACTCTATTATTTATAAACTCAAGTATTATCACTACATTTGGTTGCGTTATCCTTCTATTCCAAAAGGACACAACCAGAGGCGGTTATAAATCTTATATGGAGCTGTGCACAGATTGAAAATCAGTTACTTACGTAACAGATTCGATCTCACATTTGCATGGCTTAATCTTCGAAATAAGCGTATAATACTGGCAGGATCAACCAGGTACATTAATTACTTTCTAAGATATTATAAAAAAATATAATATATTTAAGAAAGTAAAATAGATTTAAAAACAACTTATAAAGTGTTTATAAATCTATATTTATATCCTTTAGGACTACTTTTTAATAAAATTAAGTTTCGTCCAATTTAATATAAAATATATTAGTTCCCTATTTATAGTTTTATTTTCGCTAAGCGTTACCGCTTAACAGGAAGATACTCCCCAAAAAAAAATTGGTTAAAAATTCCTTTGGTTGTGAAAAATTACCACGATAATTTCTCACAAAATATGTTATTTAATGTTACCATTAAACTAGGTATTCATTTATTAAGTGTTGCCACTTAACAGGAATATACCTCACTCGTGGGTTAAAAAATTCCTTTGGTGCTGAAGTTTTAGAAAATCCAATAATTCAAAATTTCAATTCAATAATTCAAGTAAATACTTCCATATTCTCGCTAAGGTATAATGACATTAGAAACCCGGGTTTGAGACCTCTGTCTAGAACGACACCATTAAAAATGATGGAATTCTAGCACTGATGAGGTACCGGTCATGGCATTTTTTGTTATAGCTAAAATATTTTCATATTTACTATTCTTATCTCATAGAAATTAAGAAAAATATTCATTTCAATAACTATCAGCTATAAAGTATAACATATTCGTTATACTCAACCGGGTGGAGAAGTTTTAATAATTTAGTAGAAAAACTTTCCTAGTTCCCTATTTATAGTTTTATTTTCGCTAAGCGTTACCGCTTAACAGGAAGATACTCCCCAAAAAAAAATTGGTTAAAAATTCCTTTGGTTGTGAAAAATTACCACGATAATTTCTCACAAAATATGTTATTTAATGTTACCATTAAACTAGGTATTCATTTATTAAGTGTTGCCACTTAACAGGAATATACCTCACTCGTGGGTTAAAAAATTCCTTTGGTGCTGAAGTTTTAGAAAATCCAATAATTCAAAATTTCAATTCAATAATTCAAGTAAATACTTCCATATTCTCGCTAAGGTATAATGACATTAGAAACCCGGGTTTGAGACCTCTGTCTAGAACGACACCATTAAAAATGATGGAATTCTAGCACTGATGAGGTACCGGTCATGGCATTTTTTGTTATAGCTAAAATATTTTCATATTTACTATTCTTATCTCATAGAAATTAAGAAAAATATTCATTTCAATAACTATCAGCTATAAAATAAGTTGTCATAGTTACTAAAAATATAGTTACCAGGGGTATCTATATCTGTATATTTTCCAGAGAAGAAAGTCTTCACTGGGAAGGGACCACCGAAAATCCCGAGTACTAAAATTAAAAATTTATATATAATATATATATATATATATATACTATATACTATATATACTATTAGTAATAATAGTACTAGTGTGGTCGGGTATGAAAAATTTTTTTACCCTTCCACCATAGTACAGATTACAGTATTTGTCTTTTTAGTTGTTCCAAAAGTTTTACCTATTAATGTATTTATATTTTTTTTATCCAGAAGCATATCAAATTTAAATGAGTTCCAAGTCAATTCTCAATATTTGATTTTTCGACCTTATATAAAGGTTATTTGGAAAGTTTAATTTATAATATAAAATTTTTTCTACAAGCTCTAAAGTATATTATTAATCTAAACTTATTAAAATCCTTTTAATGATATAGAAAAAAATTTCCAGATAAAAAAAAACTTTTTTAATATTGAGTTTTTAAAAAATTAAATTAGAAATTTATTAGAGATGTTCAATTAATTTCTAAATTTTTTAAAATTATTTTTGTTTATCACCTTTATTTAGAAATTTTCTGTTTTAAAAAATCTAAAAAAATAAAAAGATTCAGGATTATATTTGATGAAATTTAGAAAATAACATACTTTTATTTTTTTTTTGAAAATATAATAATTAAAATAAATCCTTTAAAAAAGATTTTACTGATAAAAAGGCGTTTTTATATTTTTAAAAGGGTAAGAATCCAGTCATTAGAGTGTCTGTCCTACATACAAGTTAGCTATTCACATAGAATGAACTAATATGTATGTATAGGTATGGAATCTTTTTATTCCGGGAGTCTGGACCTTTCACTAAAGGAAGGGTTGCTTGATACTGTTTAAGTATCAGTGAGCTTTACCTTCCCAGATTTTGTAGATGATCTCTAACCATCGCGACAGCTATTTGAAACCTTCGACACACACAAACTCTAAGAGCCGTAGGTACAGCAGCACCTCATCACTCATGAACTTCTAAGATTTCATAATGATGTACTACCAAATTACTTTCCAGAAGTAGAGCTTCCAAGCAGTGCAACAGGCTCCGTGAGATTAGAGGAACGCAACACGGATTATTTCCGCCTGTTTGCTGTAGAGCTACGTAAAGTGCTCGACATAGCGATTAGGCCCACCTAAAAGTTAACCTACGTATCCAGAAGGTCAACAGCTGGTCTACAAAATCAGGGTACTAGAATCCATATTTCTCATTTCGACAACCTACTATTTACCTAAAAAGAAGCTTTAATATCAAACATTTAAGGTTAATCTTAGTTAACCTAGCTTTTTTTTTGGTAGATAGCGGTCAAAATGAGAAATATCTCCCTCTTTCAACAATTACATTATTAAAAATAAAGTAATTGTTGAAAGAATACCCAATATAAAAAATTTTTCAATTTTTTCAACGATGGGCGGGAATTTGGATTTAGGTTATATTTTTAACGATGGGCGGGATTAAGATTAAATTGTTTTTAACGATGGGCGGATTTAAACATATACCACGATGGGCGGATTTAAACATATACCCATGGAATGGTTTTGCTTGACGGTCTTTGGCTCAAACAAAGGATTAAATTTTTACAATATATATTATTAAAATAATTTTAAATAGGTTAAATCCAAATGAGCTTTCTTTCTAAAATAATATATTTTAGAAATGGTATTTGAAAGTCAACTTGGTTTAATCTATTTGTTATATATTATATTAATAATATATATTGAGGGGGGAAGGCTTGGAGTTGTGTGAAAGATTTAATCCTTTGTTGATGAGTATAATAGATTTTAACATATAAATATATGTATAGGTATAAAGTATAACTTTATATTCATATGAATAAAAGTTTAATTCCAGCTCCTTAATTCCCAAGTGTAAGTCCCACAATCCAATTTTTTTTCCTTCCCCCATATATATTTTTAGGGTATGTCCAAAACTTAGGTTTTCAAAAGTTCGTTTTAGCATAACCATTCGAGAGCTAGTATCATTGCTGTTTTATTTTACCCCCTGATCCAACTCGATTCTCAATATTTAAATTTTTAAAATTCAATATTGGGAATTTTTAAAATTTAAATAAAAATAAGACTATGTTTCTACTAGCAAAATTTTATAAACCCTATTATTTTTTCTTTTTTCCTTTTGTGTAAAGAGAAAATAAAAAAAATTTCGCCACTCTATCTGAAAAAAATTTTCTCTAAACATTTTAATAAATTGTTTATATATTTTTTTAGTAAATGTATGTAAAATAAAATATTTAGTTTTTAAAAGTTACTGCAATTTTTTTCTGGATTTCAGCTTTTGGAAAATAACATTTTCAGTGTATTAAATTATGATTCTAGTTGAATTGTTTCTAAGTTTTTTTTTGTTTAATTTAATAAACCTAAAATACCTTCTATTATTTTTCAGATAAAATTTTTTCTTGAAAAATACAGGTCTAAAAAAATATTTATTATTATATTAACTAACCTAATTTAATTGAAGTAATAATGAGATAATTTAAACTTGGAAATTAACTTCGGTTTGCGATTTCCTTTCTTTTTATCTGAGATTTTATTTAAGGAAAAAAAATAAAAAATTATATTATTATTTTTGTTTAAATTTTATTAAAATAATTTTGATATATTTTATTCTAAAAAAAAACATGTGATTATCTTTTACTCACTAAAAAACTGAAAATTTTTAAATGGTAAAAAAAAATTATATGATATTTTTATATTTATCTAATGAGTGATACTATTATTTTAATATGGTTTAAAAAAAAATTAAAAATTTTTTTTTTCTCTTTTATAAACAGCATTTTGTTTTTGAGATCTTATTAAAGGAAAATTTTGTAATAATCTGAATATATGTTTTAATATTATTTAAAAAAAAAAAAATTATACTTTGTTTTTATATTTTTATAAAATATCTTTTTTTTATTCATCTTTTTTTCTTTATTTATTAAAAAATAAGATTTAATTTAAAGATAATTAAGAAAAATTTATTTATTTTTTTCCGAAAAATGTTCAAATAATTATCTCTTTAAATAAAGTAGATTGAAGTGATTTTATTA
>CAYLKB010000050.1:7569-11408 GCA_964384165.1 uncultured Methanosarcinales archaeon | reverse complement strand
CTCCACTCGCTTTGCTCGTTTGCTATATCATGTTCTCGAAGTTAATAACTTCTGCGGAGCACAATATATCATTACCTCGTCTATAAGAATATATCTCAGTATTTAAATTATATAAATCCAAGAATAAATATATTAATTGATGAAAATCTTATAAAATATAATATATAATTAACTCAGATAACATCTTTCATAATAGAAATTACAAGAAAAAACTAAAAAAGTATATTAAAATATAATTACTCTAAAGTAATACAAACAATTATAAAAATAAAAAACCATATAAATAGTGCAATGGTATTAGTGCCAATATTAGATATAGTAGTAGGTTTAATACTTCTAACAGGAGTTATTGGAGTTTTGCCTGCTGTTGGAAAGCACCTTGAAAAGGTTGGAAAATGGCTTGGCTCCTTCCAAGCAATAATAGGAATAATAGCAATAATCATAGGTATTATATACTGGAATTCACTACTACATTCCTTAGCATTAATAATTGGAGGTATCATACTTGCAGCAGGAATTTTAGAAGCAATCCCCGGAATGTCAAAAATTATTAAAGCTTTAAGTTCCATTCAAATATTTGTTGGAATTGTAATAATAGTTATAGGAATAATGGGATTATTTTAAATCCTAATTTCAAACAAATTTTATAAATAACATATTATAACTTATTTTATGAATGAAAATCTTCTAATAAAATATGATGAACACTTCTCAGATAAATTTGGTAAAAACCCATATGAAAGAACTCTGACTGAACTACTAGAAAAAGGTTATGTAAATATAGATAAATTTTCAGGCCCATCATCACATCAAACTACAGACTATTTAAAAAAAATCCTCAATGTTAATAAAGCTGGCCATTCAGGAACACTTGACCCAAAAGTAACAGGTGTTCTTTTAATAGGACTAAACAAAGCAACAAGACTTATGGAATACATGCTTGAATCAAATAAAGAATATGTTTGCTTAATGTATCTCCATAATGAAGTAAAAGATGAAGATTTAAAAAAAACTTTTAAGAATTTTACAGGACTAATAAAACAAACACCTCCCATTGTCTCTGCAGTAAAAAGACAAGAAAGAGATAGAATGATATATTATCTAGATTTACTAGAAACAAGAGAAAACAACAAATTTATTCTTTTTAGAGTAGGATGCCAACATGGAACATATATAAGAAAACTATGTTCGGATATGGCTGAAGATTTAGGAGTTGGCGGTCAAATGATAGAACTTAGAAGAACAAAAGCAGGTCCTATAAAAGAAGATGATAATATAATTGGACTTGACAAACTAAGAAATCTCTGGGAATTATATAATGAAGAAACTGATGAAAAAACAAAACAAATATATGAAAATGAACTAAAAATATATATAAGGCCTATGGAGGAAATGGTAAAAGACTTTAAAAAAGTAATAGTAAGAGACTCAGCAGTAGACTCATTATGCCATGGAAGCGACTTAGCTATCCCTGGGATTGCAAAGTTAAATGAGAATATAAATATAGGAGATACAATAGCTCTTATGACTCACAAATCAGAATTAATAGGGATGGGGACCGCATTTATGAAATCAGATGATGTAATGAAAAAAAAGAAAGGAGCATTTGTAAAAACAGAAAAAATATTTATGGAGGAAGGCATTTATCCAAGTTATTGGACATTTAATAAAGAAAAATAACTTCTGACAAATACAATATTGCAATTGATGGAATTGCAGGTTCTGGGAAAGAAACTCTTGCCAAATATCTTGCAAATGAATTAAATTTTAGACTCCTTGATATGGGAGAAATCTTTAGAAGCATAGTCTATAGACTTGATAAAAAAAATATTACACCGGAGTCATTTAGAGAAAAACATAATGTAAATATTTTATGAACATTTTGAATATCCACAATCAGGATTAATACAATTTAAACATCCACCATCAACCTGAAGTGATTTTTGATTGCAATTTGGGCAAATCTTAAAATTATTTACTTCAAAATTTTTATCAGGATTAGCCTCTCTTGCTTTTTCTATCCAATTCTCAAGTCCTTCATCTTTTCCTTTCATAAAACCAATCTCAACAAAAAACCTTTCTATTATCATTGCAATCTCACTATAAAATGAATATACATATCTGCCCTTCATAAAATAACCTCCATTAGGGTCGTATATGCTTTTTAATTCATCAAGTATGAATTTAGGATTATTAAAATGCCTAAATATTGCACTAATTAATCTTGTAAGCATCGTGTATTCAGGTAGTTTTGACAAATCTTTTGAATAAATAAATATTTCTATAGGTCTATTTTTCCCATTCTCATCTTTAATGTAACTTAAAGTAACATATAAATTCTCCTTTACAAATCTGCTTTTTAATCTATATACTTTAGCATCAACAGTCTCAGGCCTTTGAATAATATCCTGACTCCTCTTTGATGCTTCAATAGTTAATATTTTACCTTGGTCAGTTGTACCTGTCTCTAGAGCATTCTTTTTAATTTCTTCCTTTTCAATTGGTCTTACTTCTTCAATAACTAAATCATTTGTTCTTATTTCAAGCATTTTTCTCACCTCCAAAATTTAATAAACCACTTTTTTTGCCATGATATATTGTAGTTAATCTTCCTGAAGGAGTAACTAATATCTCATTGCCCACAATTTCTCTTTCAACATCATCAAATTTAATTTTAAATTTTTTATCTTTAAATCTCTGAAATTCAGTTTCATCTCCTTCAACACTAAGAATTGGATAACGACTCCCATCCCTGTAAATTGTTATCCCTTTAAGCGAATTTTTCCATGCATCTAAATATACATTGGAAATTGTTTCAGGGTCAATATCTTCTGGAAGATTAACAGTTGATGATATGCTATGGTCTATATACTTCTGAGCAATTCCTTGAACTTTCACCCTCATTTCAGGTGTAATGTAATGAGCAGTTCTAAAAAAATGATCAGGAAGCATAGTTCTTAATTCTTTTTCCCTAGCACCAGCTGCTTTTTCAGTAAGTCCTTTAACATCAATATATGCCTGAACGGTATTATGAAAAACATTATATACGCCTCCCTGATGCATTTGTTCAGACCGTCTTGTATAATAAAGAGCAAATATAGGCTCTATACCACCACTAACTCCAATATAATTTTTCTTATCGGTTCTATACCCAGTTATGGCATTTGATATTGTCCCAGTAGGAGCTATTGATAGAATTGCAATATTTCTAATACCATGCTTTTTGATAAGTTCTTTTACATCCTCATCAATAATCTCTACAAAAAAAGGATTATTTTTATATGAATCCCAATCAAAACAAGGAGCAGCCCCTTTCTCTTTAGCAAGAAGAACTGATGTTCTATATGCTTTTTGAGCAATAAAATTCATTACTTTCTCAAGTAGTACAAGAGCTTCCTGACTATCATAATCCATTCCAAGTTGATTAAACATATCAGCAATTCCCATAACACCAAGTCCAAGTCTTCTTGTAATTTTTGCAGCATCTCTTTGCTTGTCTAGAGCATTTAATGTCTCATTCCACCAAACAACATTATCTAAAAATCTAGTTAAATTATCAACGGTTCTTTCAATTAATTGCCAATCTACCTGAGCTTGCAAAGAATATCCATCTTTAACCATTCTTGATAAATTTACAGAACCTAAATTACAAGCCCCTCCATCCTCAAGAGGCACCTCACCACAAGGATTAGTACATGAAATAGGCCTTCCAACATAATTTGAAGGAGAATATTTACTCATCTGCGACCAAAATATAAGTCCAGGTTCTGCAGTCTTATAATTTCCTTCAATAAAAGCATTCCAGACTCTGTTAAGAAATTTGTAGAGTCCTTGAATTC
>CAYLKB010000050.1:0-7559 GCA_964384165.1 uncultured Methanosarcinales archaeon | reverse complement strand
TCCAGATATCTCTTGCTTTATGAAGCTCTTTAGTCTCACCTGATGCAACCGATTTGTAATATGTCAAAAAGTCTCCCGAATACTTTATAGCAATATCATACTCAAGCTCCTCACTCTCAAAAACAAGATGCCCATAAAAATCTCTTCTAGAAACATCATCAAGCATCTCTTTTTTTATCTGAGGAATGTTTTTATCAACAAGATATGAATTAAGTTCATCAATATTATTAAATTTGCTATCAAGTTCATAATCTTTAATATTCATATCAGAAATACCATATCCATAATTAGTCTCATCTGTTGATTTACCGATAACATTGCCACCCTTCTTTAATTTCTTATAAGCCAAAATTTTATTTTTTCCATAAAGATTCTGTTCATCAACTGCTGCCATAAATTCATCTGATACTTTAATAGAAATATTAGCAAACCTTACTTGCGTATTTTCAATTATATTTTTCTTAGCTGTATCAAGTTGTTCTTCAGAAAACTTACCCGACATTGATAATCTATCCATAATCTGACTTGTTACCCAATTTGAATCTTTTTTAACATGAATAAAATCTAAAACATCAGGATGTTTAATATCAATAGTAAGCATTAACGCCCCTCTTCTTCCGGACTGGCCTATAAGTCCTGTTGTAAGAGAATAAAGTTCCATAAAAGAAACAGCCCCTGTTGAATTATCAGCTGCATTATGAACTCTTGCACCTTTTGGTCTAAGCTGTGAAATATCTATTCCAATACCACCTCCAAAAGAATATGTCCTAGCTGCCTCATAAGCTGATTTGTAAATACTTTCAAGATTATCTGATTCAATTAATGACACAAAACAATTAGCAAGAGTTTTTAATCTATACAAATCTCCAGCTCCAGCAATAACTCTTCCACCAGGCAAATAATATCCATTATACAAATCAAGGTAAAACTTTTCTGCATATTTCTCCCTTAAACTCTGTTTGTCCTCAACAGATGCGATATATGCAGCAAGTCTCATATAAACATCCTCAGGCCTCTCTTCAATAGTATCGGTAGAATCAAGTGCTTTAAGATAATATTTCCTTTTATATATATTCTCAGCCAGAACATTCCCTCCAAAATAATCAGGATGTGTTGGTAATTTCTTATTTTCTATCTTTTCAAATAAAAAAAAATATGTTTCCTTATATCTTTCTATTCTTTCTGAATCAACTAATTTTGATAACTTGCTCTTATGTTCAAACATAAGTTCCATCTTCTTGAAAAACTTATCTCTTACAGTTTTGGATACTCTTGCCATTTCAGTCTTATTTTCTGTCACTTTGTCCATTTTACTTTAAATCATGTCTTATTTTCTTTTTCTTTTTCAATAGGTTTACTACTTATTTCATCAAAGCTCTTCAATTGCTCTATTTCTCCAACAAATTCACCCATTGAATTATAATTATTATGTACAATAGCATACTTTAAAAATGCTATTTCATCTAATTTCTTCAAATTCATCAACACTATCTTTCCAACATCTTTGGTTAGTATTGTATCTTTATCAAGTTTTTTAATATCTATTATTATATCTTCAACTATCAATTCTATTTGCTCAAGAGTTACAGGTCTTTTTTCACAAGCTTTAAGCAGACTCTTCTTAATCTTTTGCAAATTAAACACTTCAATTTGTCCGTTAGTTTTCTTCACTTCAAGGTCAAGTTTTAAAATTTTCTCAACAGTTGAAAATCTTTTCTCACAGTTAAAGCATTGCCTTCTTCTCTTAATGCTAGAACCATCTTTGCTCTCTCTAGAGTCAATTACTTTTGTTTCATTGTGATTGCAGTACGGACAATTCATTTTTTTTTTCGGTAGGCACATATGAATATAATTGCTAACTCATAAATTACATTTATTTTATGTAAATTTAAATTTCACTTATAAGCAATTTTAGATAATCGCAATAAATCTAACTTATTTTATATGAAACAAGCAAACAGATTCCGATATATAGTGTAATAAATGTAAGTTTTACCCCCACATATTGTGCCACTATAATATATATCAGCAATTCTTTTTATATAATTTTTTAAGTAACATTTAGTAACAACACTATTGACTAATATTTTTAATTAAAACACAACATGTTGTATCACTTTATAAAATAAGATCCGATATATTGTAGTTATGAAAATCACATATTGTGTTTTTCACACCCACATAATATTTACCAATCTTTTTTAAACTATTTAACATCTCTAATAAATATAAATGTTAATATTGTTATTTGCTCTTGTAGATGTTCATACATTATTTGTCCTATGTTTTCACGATTATTTAAGTCCAGTATATGTATTATCGGGAAGCACAATTGCAATAATTAAAGGATTATTCTTTTATATACCATATAGAAACTTTTTCAGCCTCCTAGATTTAATTGTAGGAATAATCATGCTTTTTCTATTGATAGGCAACTTGTGGAGTTTTATATTCTGGCCAATACTATTGTTTCTAGTATATAAAATAGTCATGAGTTTTGCTGCCATATAATTTTATTACTTTTTAGTTCTCAAATAATTTCAGCCCTAAAATCATACCATGTAGCATCTATAATCTTTACATTAATTTTATCTCCTAATTTCAATTTGCCATTATCCTTTACTATAATAGGTTTGTAATAATTATTTCTGCAAACATATGAATTTGTTCCATTTTTACCAATTTCAGTTACTAAAACTTCGCCCTTCCAACCAATCCATTTTTTATTATTATTATAGGCTAAATTCATAAAATGCTCCTTTAATATTCCTGCTCTTTTCTTACTTTCTAACCCATCAATAAAATCCTTCTTTAAATACATTCTATCAGCAGGAGTATTAGGTCTAAGCCAAAACCTTGAATAATTTAAAACATTAGAACCTTTTATATTATCAATAGTCATTTCAAAATCCTCATTAGTCTCTGTAGGATAAGCAACTATTATATCATTTGCAATAGTTATATCAGGAATTGCTATTTTTGCCTTATTAATTATTTTTCTATAATCCTCAAGAGTATACATTCTCCTCATCTCTTTAAGAATTCTATCTGAACCTGACTGAAGAGGAATATGTAAAAACCTATAAATTCGTTCATCATTCTTCATTATCTCAAGAATCTCATCTATTATCTTCTTAAAATGATTTGGATTTCCCATACCAATTCTTAATTTATAATCTCCTTTAATTTTTAGAATCTCTTTTAATAAACATGGTAAACTAGTCCCTATATCAAATCCATAACAACCAGTGTCCTGTGAAGTAAGATAAATTTCTTTACACCCATTATTAACAGCTCTCTCAACAGCATTCTTTATAGATTCTATAGAATATGAAAATAAATGCCCTCTTGCCTGTTTTGTTTTACAAAAAGAACAAGTATTAAGACAGCCCTCATTTATAGGTATTATTTCTATAAACTCATTATTTCTATATTTAGCAGAAGATAATCTAATTGACTCTTTTTCCAATCTTGTTTTTTCATCTATTTTTCCCCTTTGAAGTTTTGATATAAGCTGAACATAATTATTATTAATTGCATTTTGAACAACAAAAGAAACTTTATCTATATCATTTGTACCAATTATAGAAATATCTTTTAATTGATTTTGAGCATAAGACTCCTCTGCCTGTGTAATGCAACCTGCTAAAATTAATTTCTTTCCCTGCTTTTTATATTTTTTAATATCATTGAAAAACTTTGCCTCTGACAGATTTTTAACAGTACATGAATTAATTAAAATGATATCAGCCATATCATCATTAGAAACAATTTTAAAATTATCTCTTTTAAGCCTACCAGCCATAAGTTCTGAGTCAAGTTGATTAAAAGAACACCCATATGTCTTTACAAAGACCTTATCCATAGATAAAATAATATTAACTTTTTTATAAAATTATTTCCAAATTTTGTACTATTTAGAAACATACTTCACTGCACTACACATACTAAATAAAAGATTAAATTTATATAATTAATAATTGAAATTATATTAAAATGAAAAAAAGCTTATTAAAATTAATACTCCCAATTGCACTTATAATAGGACTTGGACTAATAATATCAGGATGTAGTAGCCCACAAACAAACAATATTGGATATGGAGATGACAATATTTCAAATGAAAATATTGCAAGAGAAGAACCTGAAAAAACACAAGAAGAAAAAACAACTCAACAAATAGAACAATTAATAGCTGATGGCAAATATGAAGAAATAACAACATATACTGTGCCTGGTGGAGAAGAAGAGTTAAAAATAACTCTGGAAATTGAAAATGGAAAAATTACATATCTCGACTTTGAATTATTAGGAGAACCAAAAGACATTTCTTTAAATAAATATCAAGCATCCGAACAAGGACTAAAAGATATGCTTATTGGAAAAGATGTTAACTCAGTTGAAATACCTGATGTTGTTTCTGGTTCATCACTTACAACAGGTGCTTTTAAACAAAAATTTGCAGAAATGATTGAGAAATATTAAAAAACATTATATTCTTTCTATCAATTATATGACTAAAAACATAAAATATTATTCTAGGAGAATTGAAGTTTTGGGAAGCTTTCTTGAAATTACATTACCTGATAATAATATTGATTTATTTGAGAAATGTTTCAATGAAGCAAGAAGAATTGAGAACAAATTCACACGTTTCAATAAATCATCACCATTATCTAAATTAAATTCTAAATTAAATCAATGGCAAAAAACTGATGCAGAATTTATATACTTATTAAAAAAAGCAAATGACATAAACAAAAAAACAAAAGGTTATTTTGATATAACAATAAAAAAAACACTTGACACTATAGGATATGATAGTAACTATACATTTGAAAATAAATATAAGAATAAAATAAATTATATGAAATTCATTTCACACTTTCTGTCAAAAATAAAAAGAAATATATTAATAAACGAAAAAGAGTCAAAAATTAAACTAAAAAAAGAAATTGACTTTGGCGGGTTTGGAAAAGGTTATGCAATAGATAAAATAAGAACAATAATTGAAAAAGCAAACATAAATGAATTTATTATTAATGCAGGAGGCGATATTTATGTAAAAGGAAAAAAAGAAATAAAAATAGACCATCCAATAAAAAAAGACACATCATTTGCAATAACTATAATTGAAAATTCAGCCATATGCACATCATCTGCCAAACATAGAAAATGGAATAAATCATCACATCATTTAATTAACCCTAAAAAAAACATATCAGAACAAACATCTCTTCAAACAACAATCATCGGCCAATCATCACTTGAAACTGATGCATATGCAACTGGTCTTTTTGCTGCAGGTTTTGAAAAAGCACTAAAAATTTCTCAAAAAAACAAAATTAACTCATTAATTATCTCAAGCGATTTTAGAACATGTAAAAACGGAACATTCAACTTAAAATTAATAAGAAGCAATGATAATAAAGATATAAAATATAATTCATAAAATCTAAAAACTATTTGATAATAAAATTAAAACAATATTAATATATATACAATTTATAATAATTTCAATATATTATACCATATATTATCATATCAAAACCATACTAAAAACAAGAATTTTTAAAGAAATAAAGATATAATATAATATGGCAATAAATCCAAAAAAGATAATCCAAATATCATGCTATTATATATTACCTATCTTAGGTTTTCTTATGTTAATAAATTCATTTTATAATTTATCAAACTCCTATGAATTAATGGTTAACTTTGGAAATATTGCAATGTATCTTGTATTTGCATTGCTTATAGCAAAACCACTATCAATTTTATGGCCTAAAGTTCCATTAAGAAAACTTATGTTATATAGAAGAGAATTAGGCGTACTTGCATTCTGGTACGCAGTTTTTCATTCATTTGCTCTTATGAACTATTTAGAAATGTTCTCATTTGAAGAATTTTTTATTATATTAAAACCTGGACAAATTAACCTTTTATTCGGAGTAATTTCCTTAATAGGAATGATAATATTAGGAATTACATCTAATAAACTTTCTGTAATTAAACTAAAAAAAAATTGGAAAAAAGTACAAATGATAGCATATCCAACATTAATTTTTATTGTACTTCATAGCACATATAAAGACATAACAAAATTAGACATTAACAATATACTTAATATATCAAATTTAATTAACTTATTTCCATTAATACTATTACTTGCTTATTTCATCCTGAAAATACTTGAAATAAAAAAACAAAAAACCAAAATTATTCATAACACACAACATACTAAAATACAAAAAAACTAAAATTAAAATATTAATAATTAAGTAGGCAGTGTCAAAAAAGTCAAATGGTCTCATTAATTTGAGAGCCATTAAATAAATAATTTTTAATATATTGTGCTCCGCAGAAGTTTTTAACTTCTAAGAACACGATATAGCTGAGCGAGCAAAGCTAAGTGGAGAGGACACAAAACTCTTTAAGTAATTACTTAAAGTGTCCCGAATGAATGAAAATGAATGACTGCAGGAAAGACTTTTGTGGACGACTATAATCAAAATAATCTAATTACTACAACCAAATTAGATATTTAATAGCTCTCACTAAACAGAAGTAATATATAAATAAATACTTCAAAAAAACTTAATAGTTATGAATGTAGAATTAATAATATTATTTATTGGATATTTCATTTCTATTTTTGCAGGATTTTTTATGCATTATAAAAATAAAAAAAAAATTAACAAAAAATATGAATTTATTAAACCAATTTTGCTAATATTAATTGTTGTAGTATCTATAAGCACACTTACTATGGCCTTAATAATGTCATCATATATAAAATTCATGTTATATATTGGAATAATACAAATAATATTTTTAATATACTTTTTTAGCTTTGTTACAAAAAAATCAAGATGTTGGAAACAACACCATATGTTATTTTATAATTTTATATTATTAGTTATTATATATTTTGGAGCTATAATTGCAAATTATAAAGGAATTTACTTTTTTGCAATATTAATTTACATATACAATATTTTAGAATTTCAATTTGCAAAATTTGATTTTCATCAAAAAAAATTATGGGATTAAATATCTACCTTCTAAAATTTCTTCTATTTGACTCAATTTCAACACTACTTGAATTACAATCTTTGCAAACATAAGAATTTTTACCTTTAGAACCTGAACCATGAGAAAAATTTTTTCTCTTCTTTATATTAGTTGAATTACAATTTAAGCATTTTAAAGTTTTGACATTATTACTTCTAAAATTCTTCATCACTTTATTTAATACCTTTTAAGTTTTCTATAGCAAGCTTTACAATAAACTTTCTTTCCCTCAATTGGCTTAAAAGGCACTTCTGTCTCTTCATTGCATTTTGAACATATAACTTTATGATATTCTCTATTATCTTGGTTTTCCATTTTTTTATAATTAATAGAATTCTAATTAAAAAATCTTAGTATATAAAATTTATAAAAATTAATCTATTTATATTTTATCAATACCTAGGTCTTTATAAACTCTTCGTATTAATAGGCTGTGGGACAAAAGTCCTCAACTCAATCTTCTAAAATAATAACTATTGCCT
>CAYLKB010000049.1:5582-11477 GCA_964384165.1 uncultured Methanosarcinales archaeon | reverse complement strand
AAATGAGTAACTACCTGGAGCAGTATTACTAGGAGCACCTGCCCCATATTCTACTGTCCCAGAAGGTACAGGACAAGTCCCCCAGACAGGTTTATTAGGTGCTGTAAGAGCAGAACTTGTTGCAAAATCTGTTGGCTCTGAACCGATAAGTGGAACACACCAAGCTGATAAATCTTGATTAAATGAAGTAGCATCTATAAACATATAATCCATATCTGTCACACTACTAACATCCCAACCGCCTATATCTTGATTAAATAAAATTGCTTGGTCAAACATATGATTCATATCTAAAACATTTGAAGTATCCCAACTTTCAATATTGCCATTAAAATCAAAAGCATCTGTAAACATCCAACTCATATCTGTAACATTACTCGTATTCCAGCTGTTTAAATCTTGATCAAATAAATAAGCCCTTTCAAACATTGCATACATATTCTCTACATTATTAACATTCCAAGCCCCTATATATTGATTGAAAACTTCTGCTCTATTAAACATCAATTCCATATTAGTAACCTTACTAGTATCCCAATTAGAAATATTTCCATCAAATAAAGAAGCCATATAAAACATATATCGCATATTTAAGACATTTGATGTATCCCAATTATTTAAATCTTGATTAAATATACTTGCCCCCCAAAACATAGCATCCATATACTCTACACTACTAGTATTCCAAACACCTATTGGTTGATTAAACGAAGCAGCAGCTCTAAACATATAAGCCATATCTACAACATTGCTTACATCCCAACCACTTATATTACCATTAAACAACAATGCACCATTAAACATCCTATCCATATCTTCAATAGAACTAACATCCCAATTACTTAAATCACCAGTTAAATTATCAGCACCATAAAACATATATCTAGCATTAGTTACTAAGCTCAAATCAGGTGTATCACTTGCAGTAATATTTAAGTTATCACAATCATAAAATTGATACCCCCTATTAGATAACAAAATTGGACCCCATTCTCCCACTTCAAGTAATTTGTCACAATCAGTCTGATCATCTCCTGTAGCATTAAAAGCCCAGCCATCAATAGTCCCAGTAATATTTACAGCATACACACCGCTAGAAGAATATGTATGAGTAACTTCAGCCTGATTCCAAGAAGTAATAGTATCTGTTGTCCCATCACCCCAGTCAACAACAAAGTTATAAATCCCATCAGATTGTAGGGGAAGTTCAATAGTATCAGCACCATTTAGTCCAGTAATTGTAGTATCCCAAAGCATCCTAAATGTTGGAGGTATTAGACATGTACCCCAGACAGGTTTTAAACCACTAATTGCAAGAGGTGAACCTGTAGCAAAATCAGTTGGTTCAGAACCAATATTTGTAACACACCAACCAGTTAAATCTTGGTCAAATGATAAAGAATCAGCAAACATCCAATCCATATTTGTAACACTACTCACATCCCAATTACTAATATCTTGATTAAATAAATTAATATATGAAAGCATCCCTTCCATTGTAGTAACTTTTCCAGTATCCCATGATCTTATATTACCATTAAAAGAATTTGCTCCAACAAACATCCAATCCATACTTAAAACATTAGAAGTATCCCAAAATAAATCTTTATTAAATGAAATAGCATCTATAAACATATAATCCATATCAGTAACTTTAGATGTATCCCAATTAGTAATATTGCCATTAAATGAGGATGCAGAATTAAATAATCCCTCAAATGTCGTAACCTCAGAAGTATCCCAGTATAAATCATGGTTAAAAGAACTTGCTTCACCAAACATATAACTCATATCAGTCACTTTAGAAGTATCCCAATTAGTAATATTGCCATTAAATGAAGTTGCATAATTAAAAAGACTCTCCATAGTTATAACATCTGAGGTATTCCAAAATAAATCTTGATTAAACGATGAAGCATTATAAAACATAAAATCCATTTCAAAAACTTTGGATGTATCCCAATTGCTAATATTGCCATTAAATGAAGTAGCATCATAAAACATAAAAGACATATCAGTAACATCTAAGACATCCCAAGAATTCAAATCTTGGACAAAATTTTGTGTTCTTGCAAACATTCCACTTGTATTTGTTAAACTAGAAGTATTCCATCCACTAATGTCCTGATTAAAAGCCCAATTATTATTAAACATAAAACTCATATCTGTAACTTTTCCAGTATCCCAGTTTGTAATATCTTTATTAAATATCCAATTTTCATTAAACATAAATCTCATTGTTATAACATTAGAAGTATCCCAATTCCATATATCTTTATTAAAATTAACAGCATTCCAAAAAACAGACTCCATTCTTAGAATATTACTAGTATCCCAATGATTAATATTCCCAGTAATTTCAAAATTATTAGTTTTTGAAGTCAATCTAAATAAATTATTTAATACTGTAGTCCCACTTAAATTTAAAGTATCATTAGCACTAACAACTAAATTATTACAACCCCAAAAAAAAGCTCCCCACCTCGACCCCAGCCTTATTTCCCCCCATTGAACAATTTCAATAATTTTTAATTTATCTCCACCATTATTAAATCTAAAACCAACCAACTCACCAGTAATATTAACTTGATAAATACCAGGACTAGAATAAGTATGAGTTACTTCTGTTTGATCATAAGCCGTAATTAAATCAGATGTGCCATCACCCCAATATACTATAAAATTATAGCTTCCAATACTATCAAGAGGCAATTTAATTTGATCTGAGTTACTAGACCCAGTACTAGTTTTTGTTGTATCCCAATAAGAAATAAATTTATCAGTATAAATAGGAATTGTACTATCAAAAACTGAACATGTGCCCCATATAGGTTTATTCGGTGCTGTAAGTGCTGAACCAGTTGCAAAATCTGTTGGCTCAGAGCCAATATTTGTAACGCACCAACCAGTAAGGTCTTGATTAAAAACAATTGCTCCATCAAACAACCAAGTCATATCTACCACACTACTAACATCCCAACCGCCTATATCTTGATTAAATATGACTGCAGTTCTAAACATATTTGACATATCAACCACATTTGAAGTATTCCAACTACCTATATCCTGATTAAAAGAAACTGCTGACTCAAACATCATATTCATATCAGTAACACTACTAGTATCCCAACTACCAATAAGGTTGATTAAAAGAAACTGCTCCATTAAACATATAAGACATATCAGTAACACTACTCACATCCCAATTATTTAAATTACCATCAAACCCTGAAGAATAAGCAAACATATAACTAACATCATTCACAGAGCTCAAATCAGGAGCATCTGTAGCAGTAATATTCAAATTATCACAATCATAGAACTGCCTACCACCATTTGACAACTTTAAAGGACCCCACTCACTTACTTCAAGTAATTTGTCACAATCTGTTTCATCATCCCCTGTAGCATAAAAACTCCAGCCATCAATAATACCCGTAATATTAACAGCATACACACCGCCAGAAGAATATGTATGAGTAACTTCAGCCTGATTCCATGAAGTAATAGTATCTGTTGTCCCATCACCCCAATCAACTACAAAGTTGTATATCCCATCTGGCTGAAGAGGAAGTTCAATAGTATCAGCACCATTTAGTCCAGTAATTGTTGTATTCCAAAGCAGTCTAAATGTTGAAATACCTGAATAATAAAACTTACCAGAAACAACACCGCTATCAGAAAACAAACTAATAGTATAAATTCCCTCTTCTCTATTTGAAAAAAAACTAGAAAGGTCAATTAAAGTAAAAGTCTTAGGTTCAAGAAGACCAGATAATAAAGTACTTTCTGACTTTATTTTAATATCAGTATAAGTAATATTATCAGTATGCTTACTTCTAACATATAATACACCATTTTCTAAACTTTCTAATGAAACTACATTTTTCAAATTAACATTACCAGTATCACCTAAAAGCTCATTTGAAAACGAAGATAAAAACCCCTTATTCCAATTTGATAGTACTACAAATGAACCAGTAACTAATACTAAAAGAAGTAATAAAACTATAACAGAACTCATTGCTTTTTTATTTAGATATTTACTATTATACATACTAATATATATTAAAAAATAAATTATATATATTTATTATTCACTTACAATAGGGAGTTATAATAAAAAATATAAAAATATTTATTCTATAAAAGTAGCATTAAGTACAATAGCACCCTGAACTATTAATCCAAAACCAGAAGGATTATAATCTACATCAACAGTAACAGATTCTCCAGATTCAGAAACATTATAAAAATATCTATATCCAGTAAGAAAAGATGAAGACCCAGGGTCTGCCGCAATACTATTATAATAATGATCATACCAAATCCTATCAAAGTCCATACTTAAATAAGGCCCATAAACCCCACCAAGAACAAAATACTTATCAGTAGCCCCATAAGCAGGAACAACAATAGGAGAAGGATTTGCTGAATCCATTTCATAACCATCAAAAGGTATATTGAAACTATCAACAGTATGAGATGGTCTCAAGATTACCAATAGTTTACCATCCTGTATATTAGGATCCATACCCCTATAAGTAGCTCCAGGGTCACTTGAATTTAAAAGCTTATAACTTACTATTCTTCTAACCCCATATGTAAATTGATAATATCCTGTCCCTTCATCTAACGTTACCCAACCTGTAGGATATCTTGCAGAAGGATATCCTAAAGCTCTTGCAACAGCATCAATTAATATAGCAAAATCTCCTTCTCTTGCATGTGATGGGATTGTAAAGTAAGAAGTCCCAGAAATTCCAGTTGCATTATGAAATGTGAAAGCTGGAGTTATAGGACAAGTTCCCCATTGAGGCCCTCTATTATTAGTAGCAAGTAGCGAAGAATTATCAAATCCAATTGGCTCAGATGCAATATTATCAACACACCAAAACCTCAAATTACCTTCAAAACTACTAGTACCATAAAACATATATCCCATATTAGTAACATTACTAACATTCCACATATCAATGTTTTGATTAAATAAACTTGCTCCCGTAAACATACCATACATATCATCAACATTACTTGTATCCCAACCAGTAATATTTTGATTAAAATTTACAGCCCCCCAAAAAACTCCAGACATATCATTAACATTACTAGTATCCCAATTTCCAACTTTCCCATTAAAAGCATCATTATCCATAAACATCCATTCAATATCCTCAGCACTACTCATATCCCACCCATCAAGGTCTTGATTAAAAGAATCAGCTCTTTTGAACATATCAATAAAAATTGTTACATTACCAACATTCCATGTTGAAACATTCCCATTAAATAAATCTGCTCCTTCAAACATACTATTCATAGTTGTAACTTTTGATGTATCCCAATTATTTAAATCTTGATTAAATGAAGTAGCATTAAAAAACATATAACTCATATCAGTAACTTTACCAACATCCCAGGTTGAAATATTACCATTAAATAAATCTGCTCCTTCAAACATATTCTCCATATTCGTTACTTTATGAGTATCCCAATTATCTAAATCCTGATTAAAAACATTAGCATTAAAAAACATATACCCCATATCTGTAGCACTACTAGTATCCCAACTATTAAGTGATTGATTAAAAAAATCATTAAATTGAAACATTTGTCTAAAATCATAAACATTACCTACATCCCAACTACCAATAGGTTGATTAAAAGATTTTGCATCATAAAACATTTGTCCCATCCTTTGAACTTTACTAGTATTCCACCCAGAAATATCTTGATTAAAATCATAATTCCCATCAAACATATATTTCATATCTGTAACATTACCAGTATCCCAAGTTGTAACATCACCATTAAAATCATTAGCAAACCTAAACATACTCTCCATATTCGTTACTTTATGAGTATCCCAATTATCTAAATCCTGATTAAAAACAT
>CAYLKB010000049.1:0-5482 GCA_964384165.1 uncultured Methanosarcinales archaeon | reverse complement strand
TTAAATAAAATTGCATTCCTAAACATACCTCCCATATCAACAACATTACTAGTATCCCAACTACCTATAGATTGATTGAAATCATATGCATAAGAAAACATACCTCCCATATCAACAACATTAGAAGTATCCCAAGACCCTATATCTTGATTAAAATTAACACTACCTGCAAACATTCCATACATATTTGTAACACTACTAACATCCCATGAATTAATATTTGTAATATTAATATTTGAACCAGAAAACATTCTAGATAAATTGGTAATTACAGTCAGATTTGGAGTATCAAGAGCAGAAATATCTAAATTCTCACAATTAGAAAATTGGTCACCATAATTAGATAATATCAAATCTCCCCATTGCTGTATATCTATTAATTTATCACAATCATCCAAATCATCAGCAACAGGCGCCCCTTCATCAAATGCAAAACCTTCAACAATACCATTTAATGTGACAGTATATACACCTGGAGATGAATAAACATGAATTTTTTCTTCCTGATTCCAAAACTTAATAATATCTTCATTTCCATCTCCCCAATCTACTAAAAAATTATAATTGCCATAAGATTTTAATGGAAGCTCTACTGTCCACTGATTATTTTTACCAGACTTACTTGTATTCCAAACTGAAATAAATGATGCATACCCTGTCGGAGGAGGAGAAAATTCTTGATTAAAATATATTGTTCTTGAAAAAACTCCAACATTAGTAATAACTGATACAACAGTTTGATTAAATCTTCTATCAAATGAACAAGAATTTAAATTAAGAGATATTTTAGAATCTTTAGGTAATAAAGTCTCAGATACCGCACATTGAGTCCCACCAAGTCTAACTCTAATTAAATCCAAATCCTCAGGAAATGTATTAACTAAATGTAAAGTATCATTATCCAACCCATTAATCTTAACTTTATAATCATTCTGGTCTCTTTCAAAATCATTAAGAACTCCTTGCTGCATACTAACTGAATAATTCTGAATAAAAATATAAGCTCCAACTGAAAATGCTAAAAGAAGAGCAATTGTTATAATTTGCAACTGAGACTTTTTCATACTTATATATTATATTAATAAATACTATTTTAAAGTTTTGTTATCATAATTAATAGTAAAAGTTAAAAAAAGACCATATTCAAAAGAAAATAATCTAAACATTATAGAATTACTTCAAATTAATAACACAAGAAATTAAATTTAAACTATAATTTCATATCTAAAAAGAAAGAATACCTCTAACCATATAAGATATCCAGATAATTAAATTTCTAAAAAAACAAAAACCAAATCTAAAAGATTGAAAACAAAATATTGTGCTCCGCAGAAGTTTTTAACTTCGAGAACACGATATAGCTGAGCGAGCAAAGCTAAGTGGAGAGGACACAAAACTCTTTAAGTAATTACTTAAAGTGTCCCGAATGAATGAAAATGAATGACTGCAGGAAAAACTTTTGTGGACGACTATAATTACTGCAAAAATTTTTTATATTAATAAAAATCACATTTAATATGGAAATATACTATAAAGATTTTCTTCAACACAAAAAACAAGCACTCTCAAAATTAGACAAATCAAATACAGGAAGTATTGATAAAAAAGTATTAAAACTTTGCAATATCATTAATAATATAGAATACCTCTACACCACATCAAGCTGTTCAGGCAGAATATGCATCGTTTCAAAAAATACAACAGAAAAAGAAATGAATTACTGGGAATACATTACCCATAATATCTCAAACCCAAAAGACATATTAAATTCTCTAATAAACTTATCAAAAAAAAAAAATACATAGAATTTAGCCAAGAAGGAGCAATTCTGCATATAGCAACGAATAATACTATAAATGCAATGAAATTAATGATAATAGCAAAAAAATCCGGATTCAACCAAACAGGAATTATAACCATAAACAATAAAATTATTGTAGAAATAATAAACGATTCATGTATTAACTTTCCAATAGATAATTTTGAAAATCTCCAAGAAAATTACACAATAATTATTCCCGAAATATTAAAAAAAGCAAATCAAAACCTCATAAAAAACCACAAATGCATAAAAAAAATTGAAGCCCTAATCATAAAAAATTTCTAAATTAATTTTATTATTAATAAAAAATAATTATAACTAAAGATATTATATTCTTATTCTTAAAAAACTAAAATAAACAAATCAAAAAAACATCTCCACTAAATTTATAAAAACAAATAAAAATAATATATTATGGAAAAAACAGCAATTACACTAACTTTAGCATTTTTTGCAATAATATCAGCTATACCATCTGCAAACGCATTTGAGATATTTGGGTTTGAACTTAACAATATATGGGAAAATGTAAAAACATTATTTGGATTTAACAAAGAAGAACAAAAAGAACCACAAAACAATCAAACAAAAGAAATAAAACAAGAAGAAACTCCAAAACCCAAGAACCAAAACCCAACTACCACAAAAACCTCACAAACAGAAACAAAACCAAAAGAACCCACATTAACACTTTCAGAAACAACATACACTTATAATGAAATAACACAAATAGTAAACTCAAAAGAAGAATTCAAAGGATATATAAAAGGATTCGGTTATGATTGCTTATTTATAAAAACTGACAACAATGAACAATTTACACTACATTTTGACAAAGAAAAAGGAACAATTTCAAAAATTGAAAAAGAAGACAATTGCGAAAAAGACATATACTTTGAAGAATCATTAATAAATCAAATAAATGAAGAAGGATTCAAAGCTTCAAATATTAAATCATACTTAGAAAAAATAGACCTGCCAACAACAATGTATTTTAAAGCAATAAAAGTTTTTACTATAGGATAAAAACAATTTAAATAACATTTTTTTTTCTAATATACGTAATAAATATTGCAATTATTACAACTATAATTGAAATTAGATACCAAAAAATATATGGATGTTCTGAAAAAGGCAATCCAACATTCATACCATATAAAGCCCCTATTGCTGCAGGAATATTAATAACAATAGTTACAACTGTTAAAAGCTTAATAGTCTTATTTAATTTATTAGACATTAAAATTGAATAATAATCAGTAATATTATTAATTGTTTTAAGTGAATTCTTACATAGATTCAAAGATTCCTCAGAATCAATAAGTAAATCCTCAACTTCTTGTTTATCATTTTCATGAAATTTAATATTTTTAATCAATTTCCTATACATCATTGAAGTATAATTATAATTAGAAACAAGCTCATTTAAAAAATCCTTATATCTAAGAAGCACTTCAAAATCTTTATCTTGTAACTTATCAGTTCTATTTTTTTTACTTCTAACAGTCTTAACTATACTTTTAATCTTTAATTCTACATGTGAATTAATTATTGATAAAATCAAAATTAAAAGCCTCCCTCGCTGTGTAGTTGCAAATTGAATATTAGAGGACAAAAGATAATCAAGAGCAGTTATCTTACTTCTAGAAAAAAACATTATAAACTTTTCTGAAATTACAATCAAAAGTGTGCCTAATGAATCATCATTAACTGATGGAACATTAGCATAAATATATTTAACCCCGTCCAAATCCTCAAATCTTGGAAGTTCATTTTCATCAAGACCATCTTCAAGTAAAACTCTTGACAAAGAATATTTATCTGAAATAAAATCCAATTCAGTAGAAACTGGATTTACCACTTCAATCAAACAACCAACCTTAAAATCCTCCAATTCCTGAAGTTTATTATTTGTCAATGTTTTTTTATAATATTTAATCATAAACTAAAGATAAACTAATAGATTATAAACATTTGTTATAAACTCATATGTAACACACAATTAACTTCATGTAACATCTTTCGACATCTTTCGAGAAAAATAAGAATTAATATTATATTATAAAATCATAAAAAGCATAACTATCATTTTCCAATAGTCATAAATACATCTTCAGTCCCAGCATAAGTTGAAGGTAAAACACCATCCCATTTTTCAATTTTTTTAAATTCTAGATAATCAGGAGAGTTATCTAATTGCTCCTGTAAAATTTCAATAGCCTTAGCATCTGCCTGAGCTCTCAATTCTATTGCTTGTGCTTGAGCTTCTGCTTCCAAAATAGTCTGTTGTTTGCTTGCTTCTGCCTGTATAATTTTCTGTTCTGCTTCTATCTTAATCCTTTCTAATTCATTTTTCGCTTTTAATGCTTCCTGTTCAGCTTGAACTTTAGCTTCAATTGCCAAATCATATTTTTCGCTAAAATCAATATCAGTTAATTCAAAACCAACAACCGTAAGATAACTCTCTTTTAATTTCTCTGCTATAATCTCTTTTATTTTAATAGCAACCTCATCCCTTTTTCTAATAAGGTCAGATGCTGCATACTGAGCCATAACAGTTTTTATGCTCCCCTGAAGTGCTGGCACAATAATTCTATTCTCAAAATCAAGCCCTACTTCTCTATATAATATGCCTGCCTGCTCCTTATTAACCCTATAAGTTAATGCATAAGTAGTTTCAACTATTTGCTGGTCAAGAGAAGTTGAAATAGTATTTTGTTCAATTTTCTTGGTTCTAACTTCAATTTTAACAACTTCATCAACAATAGGAGTTTTAAAATGAAACCCTTCAGATAATGTAACATCCTTAATTCCAGAAATCTTTGAAAAAATTATCCCCTGATAACCTCCCGGAATAATTGTATAACTTGACATAGCTACAAATATTATTAAAATTAAAATTATTATTAAAAATAACGATTTTCCCGACTTTTTAACTAAGTTTACATTTTGTTTCATTTCTCAAAAAAAACCTCTTCTCTAGGAGTACCTGAATTTGAACTAGAAGAATTTTTAATTTTTCTATCATTAAGGCCTACTTGATTATCTTCATTATCAGCATAAATTACAGTATCTGCATCAATAACATTATCTGCAGATTGTTCTTGTTGTTTTAATACTTCTTTCTTTTGAACTATTGGTAACTCATCACCTTCCCTACTTAATTCTTGTTCTTGAAGTGACTCTTGGACCCCACCCACTTCATCATTTTCAATAGAAGTAACTTGAGATTCATTATAAGAAGACTCTTTCTTCAAATCATTTTGCTCTGAATTATTCTCAGATAAATTAATATGTGAATTACCAGATAAAGAAGCTAAGCCATTTTTTTTATTAAAATCTGGATTCTCTTTATTAAACTGCTCAGTCAACCTCTTTTCCTTCTCTTCAATATCATCTAACTTACCCTCAATAGCATTTAAAATATTTTGAATTTTATCAAGTTTCTTAAAATTGTCAACATTACCTTGAGAACTTTGACCTAAGCTTTGAGCATTTCTATTTTTTTGTTCCATTTTGAATTTCCAATTAATTATAATCAAATATTAATTTATAATGAATATAATTAATTACAAAAGAAATAATTTATAAAATTTTGCATAATTTAGGCTGTGGGACAAAAGTCTTAAACTTTTTTCCCAATCCAAAAAAGATTGTGCC
>CAYLKB010000048.1:0-11563 GCA_964384165.1 uncultured Methanosarcinales archaeon | reverse complement strand
TAATACCTCATCATTTATGGTGGGGATAGCAATTCTTAGGATTTTTAATTTATTATTTAATTATGATAAGAGCCTTTTAACAATTCATTTCATGTATTATTGGTTGCTGCGTAATACTTTTCTATCAATGCACATTCTTTGGGACTTTTAAATATGAAATTTTCTTATGGTTTTCATTTTAATGATACCATTTGACTTTACGACAGAGCCACGAAATCCCAAAATTTATAAATCTTTAAAATTTGAGTTTTTTATGGAAGAGAATAAATTTGATTATGAAAAAAAGATTTTGAAGTTTTGGGATGAAAATCAAATATATGAGAAAGTAAAAAAGAAGAATGAGGGTTTAAAGCCATTCAATCATATAGATGGGCCTCCATATCCTACTGGAGACCCTCATTTAGGCCATCTTAGGAATTGGGCAGTTAAGGATAGTGTTTTAAGGTTTAAAAGATTTGAAGGGTATGATGTTTATGCAAGAGATGGATATGATGTCCATGGTCTTCCAGTTGAAAATAAAGTTCAAAATAAGTTAGGTCTTAAAACAGTTGCTGAGCTTAAGGAGTATGGGGAGGATAATTTTGTTAAAGAATGCAAGAAATATGTTTCAGAGATAATTGATGATATGACGGGAGTTAGAAAGAGGTTTGGGTTGTGGATGGATAGAGATTATTATCACACTTCGAATCCTGAATACCTTTCTCTTTCTTGGAGATTTTTTAAAATGGCTCATGAGAAAGGTTTATTATATAAAGATTATAAGACCGTTGCATGGTGTCCACATGATGAGACTACTTTGTCTGATTATGAGATTAAAGATACATATAAGACAATTGAAGACCCATCTATTTATGTGAGATTTAGAGTAAAGAAAGAATTTTGCAAAACTCCTTATCCTGAGTATTTTGTAATTTGGACTACTACACCATGGACATTACAGTCAAATATGGCAATTGCTGTTAATCCAAATTTTGAATATAGTAGAGTGTTAGTTGATATTAATGGGAAAGAGGAAGTGTTAATTCTTGCAAAAAATTTAGCAAAAAAAGTTATTGATATTTTATCTAAATCTATTGATATTAAGTTTGTGGAGATTTTAAATTCTGAGCTTGGTAGTGAATTTGAAGGAATAAAATATGAACATTTTTATATTGATGATACGCCTTCTCAGAAGGATTTTTTAAATAATGGGCATAAAAATATTCATTCTATTGTTCTGGCAGATTATGTGACATTAGGGGCTGAAGAAGATATTTTTGAGAAGTTAGAAAAAAGGGGTTATAAACATTCAAATAAACAAGATGAGTTAGAACAATTAGAGATTGAAAAAGCTGTTTATGAGCAAGATGCTGAAACAAAGTCTGAGGGTACTGGACTTGTTCATATAGCTCCAGGACATGGTTTTGATGATTATGAAGTAGGAAGAAGATATAATTTGCCAATTTTTTGTCCTGTTGGTCCTGATGGGAAATTTACTGAGGGTAAATATAAAAATTTATATTTTAAGGATGTTGACTCTATTGCAATAGATTATCTTAAAAATAAGGGATTTCTTCTTCATTCTGAAAAGAAAACTCATAGGTACCCATGTTGTTGGAGGTGTAAGACGCCTATTGTATATAGAGCAGCTGATCAATGGTGGATAAGAAGGAGTTCTTTTAAAAATAATATTATTAAAGAAAATTCAAATGTTAAGTGGTTTCCAAAATTTGCTAAAACATCTTTTGATAATTTAATGGGAAATGTAGGTGATTGGCCAATTTCTCGTCAGAGATATTGGGGAATCCCACTTCCAATATTTGAAGATGAAGATGGAAATTATGAAGTTTTTGGGAGTAAAGAAGAGCTTGAGCAAAGAGTTGGAGTTAAACTTGAAGATATACACAGAGATAATTTAAAAGGTATTGTTATAAAAAACAAAGTTTCAGGAAAAGATATGAAGGCAGTACCTTTTATTACGGATGTATGGTTTGAGAGTGGTTGCGCTTCATTTGCATCACATCACGGAGAAGGGCTTAGTTTTGATGAGATATTAAAAAAATATTATCCTATAAAATGGGTTACTGAAGGAGAAGACCAAATAAGAGGTTGGTTTTCATCTCTTTTTAGCGTAGGTTATGTCTTAACTGGAAAAGCTCCTTATAATGAAGTGTTGTTTCAGAAATTTATTATGGACAGGGAAGGTCAAAAAATGTCAAAATCTCTTGGTAATGGGATTACTGGGACAGAGTCTATTAATACTTGGGGAGCTGATGCGGTGAGGTTTTATTTGCTTAAAAAAAGAGCTCCTGATGAGCAGATAAATTTTGATCCCGAAGAATTTTCTATAGTTAATGGTTTTTTCAATACTTTCAATAATGTGGTTAAATATATGAATTCATATTTAAATGAGTATAGTTTGAAAGATGATTTTTTTGATATAACTGGACTTAGTGTGGAGGATAAATGGATATTATATAAATTATCTAAATCAATTGATGCATTTAGACTTCATTTTGATAATTATAGAATAAATCTGGCTTATGATGTATTAGAAGATTTTATTGTTAGGGATTTGTCTAAGACATATTTGAAATTAATAAAAGAGAGAGCTGAGGAAAGAGATAATTTTCTTTTATGTATTTTTGTCAAGATTTTAAGGCAAACTCTTGTAATGCTTTCAACTGCGGCTCCTTTTGTTTCAGAGAAACTTTATGGTGAAATATGCATACCTCAAAAAAAAGAGTCAGTATTTTTAGAGAATTTTCCTGAGGTTGACTTGTTACTTGTAAAGCAAGTTGAAAGGATGGGAATTGATGAAAATTTCTCACTTGCACAAGATATTTTACAGGCAATACTTAATGCTAGAGAAAAAGCAAAAATTGGGGTGAGGTGGCCTCTTGAGAAAATAGATATTGGTTCGAGTGATAATCTTGCATCTAAATTAAAACCATTTGAGATATTGCTTAAGAAATTGGCAAATATTCAAAAAATTAATTATGATTTATCTGAGGTAGAAATGAATTATATAATAAAGCCAAATTTTGCAAATATTAAAAGGGATTTTAAAGACCCATCTGTAGCTATTAAAGTAATAAATCTCAATAAATTTTACATAGCTCAGGATTTGAAAATGTCTGAGGTTGGCGGAGTTTATGAAGGAGTTGAAATTGTTTTTGACAAGCATGTAATTAAAGAGGTTGAATTGAAAGGAGAACTTACTTCCTCTGAATTTGGAAGAGGATTTGTAATATTGCATACGCATCAAGATGAAATATTGCTTGAAGAGGGATACTTAAGAGAAGTTATGAGAAGAATTCAACAAGCTAGAAAAGAACTTGGTCTTAAAAAACAGGATAAAATTAAACTTAGTTTTGATGGTTCAGATGATTATATAGTAGAGCTTTCTTCAAATTGGAGTGGGGTTATTTCAAAAAAAGTGGGGGCAGTTGAGATACTTCAAAATGAACTTGAGAATAAATTTGAAGAGAAAATAAAGGATAAGGTTTTGAGATTCTCAATTGAAGGTTGAAGCTTATATGTTATTTAGGTTAAAATTGAATAATATCCTATTTTTTTGGGTTAGAGTTGATAATATGTTTACAAATTTAAATTCTTAAACTGTGGTTAATAAGTTTAAACATTAGATTTGAATTATTATTTATTGTTAAGTAATTAGATTTTATTAAAAAAGGTTATTTTTCATAATTATTATGAAAAAAGTTTTTATGTATTTATTTTTGTTGTCTATTTTTATTTTTCAAGTAAATTCTGTTACAGAAATTTCATCATGTCAAGATTTATCTGAAGGATTATATATATTAACTAAGGATATTAGAAATATTGATTATCAATGTTTTAGATTAGGAAATAATGTAACATTAGATTGTAATGGTTATACTATAGAAGGAAAGAATAAATTAGGAAGTGTTGCGATAACAAATATTGATTTTACTCAGATGGGTGAGTTTAATACAAATATTGGAATTTTTAATTGTTCAATAGAAAAATTTGATATAGGAATTCATATAAAAAATTATTATGATATTAAACCAGAAATAGAGTTTTTAGGTATTGGACAAAATGTATTGGAGAATAATAATTATGGTGTTAGAATTGATTCATCAAAATTTGAGAATTTAATAAGTAATGGTGGCAGTAATAACATTTATATAAATAATTTGTATGGTTTATATATTTTTAATTCAAAGTTTTATACTGAGGGTGAATCGGAGTTTTATAGTAATATTTGGCCAATTACTATTGATAATAATCATGATTCTTCAATCTTTAAGTCTAAAATATACAATAATACTTATGGAATATCTATTATGTCGAAGTCAGTTAATAATTATATTTTAGAGAATTCATTTGCAAATAACACATTGAATCTTGATTTTGTTTTTAATGGGGGGAATTATCCAAATGGAAATATTTTTACACTTAATCAATTTGAGTCAAGAACTAAGATTTCATCAACTAATTTTTCAAAGGGCAATAATGACTTTTTTGATGTGATTACTGATGTTGGGAATTATTGGAGTGATTTTTCATGTTCTTCAACAAAGAATGTAGTGGGTTATGATGTTTGCATAAATCCTTCTGAGTATGTAATTGATTTTGATAATGATATTGTTGACCCAGCCCCTATGTTTTATGAGTCTGATAGTTTTAGTGTTAAGATAATTGATAAGTGCATGGAAATAGATAAGTCTGGAAAGTATTTGCTTGAGGAGGATGTGAGTGCTACTTCTGATTGTATTATAATTAATACTGATGATGTGGAGATAGATTGTCAAGGTTTTTCTATTAAAGGTAAAAATAAAGGCAATGCTTTATTTTTTAATAATACTTTATCAGTGAAAGTTAATAATTGTCATATCTCTGATTTTAAAAATGCAACATATTTGGATAATGTTCAAAATATAAGTTTTGAAAATGTTACTATTAGCAATAATAATATTGGTATTGTTTTTAATATGTCAAAAGATATTAATATTATTAACTCAACAATTTTTGATAATAATCTTAATTTTAATTATGTTGGAATGATTGAAAATGAATGTAGTTTTATTATGGAAAATGTGCATGATAGAGATGGCAGAGTTCATTTATTTAATCCTTTAGATTTAGATATAACAAATGTTTCAGATATTAATTCAATTAGCTTTTGCAATGCAGATAAATTTAGTATTGAGGGTAATGATGATAATGTTAGTGACATTAATGTTTTTTTCACTACTAATTTCTCAATAGATGATGTTAATCCTGAAAAAATATTTGTTTATTCTTCAAATGACTTTAGCATAAATAATATTGATTTTATTAATGGAAAAGGGCTTGATATTATAAATTCTGAAGCAGGGACTTTAACATCTCTTAGATTTAATCTAGGTAACGGGATAAAAATTATTAATTCTAATAGCAACATATTTGGTTCTATTGAAATGCAGAGATTGTCATCTAATGCAATTGATATAATAAATTCTGATTTAAATTTTTTTAATAATATTAATATATTAGATTCATATAGAGCATCAATGTTTTTTGTTAATTCAGATAAGAATGAATTAAAATCTATAGAACTATATAATAATAATAATGGTTTAATATTTAATTTAAGTTCTGATAATCAAGTTAGCAATAGCAAGTTTAGAGAAGTTATAACATCTGGAGTTATTTTAGCTGGTAGTAATGGGAATAGATTTACAAATATTAATTTCTCAGATAGTGTTGATGAGGATTTAATTATAACTAATTCAAATACATCTTATTCAAAGAATAATATTTTTTGTACAAATTATTTTGAGGGTTTTGATAATATACAAATTGATTATTCATTTGATGATTTTGAAAATAATTTTAATTGTATTTATTCTAAAGATGGTGATTCTGAACAACTTGGGAATTATTGGGGAGATTTAATTTGCAAAGAGTCTGATTTTACATTGTCTGGACGTTATATTTGTTTAAGTCCTTCTAATTATACAATAGATGAGGAAATGAATTATTATGATATTTATCCATTAACATTAAAAGTGCCTTTTGTAGCTCCAAATTTAGTTGCTTCTTATTTATATCCAACACCTGCTGATGAAAATAACATAAAAGAAAATTATGTTTTTATAAGACTTGAGTCATCTAATAATAATCTTAGCAGATGTATTTTAAATTTTAATGGAGATAATCCCATTGAAATGCAAATTGTAAATGATATTTTATGTGAGTACAATTATACGGGACTTGTTAATGGGACAAGATATAGTTTTAATGTTACTATTGATGATATATATAATCAAAGTGTTACATTAAGAACAATTGATTTTAAATATCTTATAGGTTCTGGTGATATGGATGATGATGATGATGATAATGTTTCTCAAAATAAAAGTGATGATATTATAGAGGAGATAGAATTGGATTTAGATGGAGATATAGTAAAATCTTTATTGCTAAATGGTGAGTTTGATGAAATTATTGAGTCATCAGATGTGATAGTAAATGAACTTGATGATACTTCTATTAATAATCTTCCTGAACTTCCTGAAGGTAGTATTTCAGTAGTATTTTCTATTGAAGGATTAGAGTTTTTAGAGGATGATATTAATTCTGCTGAATTTGATATAATAGTAGATTTTAAAGGTGATGTTAAAGTATATATGTTAAATGGGCAAGTTTGGAATAGCGTATCTATATTGTCTATTATTCCTGATGGGAGTTTAAGACTAGCTAAAGTATCAACACAAAAAATAGGGACATATGTTTTAATTGAGGATATTTCATCAAATGATGACGATGATAGTGAAGATGATTCTAGTAGTTTTATGGATGATTATGGTAATTATCTTATAATTGCAGGAATTCTTTTAATATTGCTAAGTTGTGGGTTTGTGGTATATAAGTTTAAAGTTATTGATAAAATTAAAGATTTGATAGGAAATATCTCTTCTAAAAATGTTGTGAATGGAAGTTCAAAGAAAGGCAAAAAAAAGGATAATAGTGATGAGTTATTTGCTTCCTTAAAGAAAATTAATTCTACGGGGAGTGCTTATGAACAAGGACCTGATATGGGCCAACCAAATCCCTTTACAGAGTCTGGACAATCAGCTTTTTCAAAATCTTTTGGTGATAAACCTGAAACTGATAATATTGAAAAAGCAAATGTTATGAATCAAAATATTAAGTCTGCTGTTGGAAATGATGGGGCTAAGAAAGTTGCATTAGAGCATTTTGTAAAAGATAATATCTATACTTTATCACTAACTCAAATGTGGGAGCAATTAATGGCTAAGGGTTATACTAATAAGGAAATATTTGAAGAATTTAATACAAATAAAATATCAAATTTTAGTTTTCATGATTTTAATTTAAGTGTCAGGGAATTGAAGAAATCTGGTATTGGCAATGAGAAATTAGCTGAAGATAGTTTAAGAAGGCAGAATATAAATAAACAGGTTATAGAAATTGCAAAATATATGTTTAAGAAAAAATTTGTATAATTATAGTATTGTCAATTTTGGATTTAGATAATTAATTGAAGAAATGAATATGCAAAACTGAAAATTTCTATTTGTTATTTGATTAGATGTTGGGAAATTAAAATTAAATGCTATAAGTTTGAGTTCTCATATTGTACTTATTATTTTAATTTTGCTTTATTGCTCTTTTAGGTTAATATAGTCGTCCACAAAAGTTTTTCCTTTTGCGGTCTCTCCACTTAGCTGTGCTCGCTCAGCTATATTGTGTTCTTAGAAGTTAAGAACTTCTGCGGAGCACAATATTTAAAATATTTAACTGGTTATTTTCATTCTTTAAATTTTTATTTGCTATGTTGTGTTATAAAAAAATAAATCACTTTTGCTAAGGTGAAAGTAAATTATTGAATTAGTAATTGCTTAGTAATTAATTTAAATTATAAATGTTGATTTTGTTGCTAGATTATGATAAAGAAAGTTTGTTTTTTATTGATATTTATTTTGTTATTAAATAATGCATATTCAGTAGAACCTATTGAAATTAATTCTTGTATTGAACTTTTGGGTGGTGATTATATATTAACTAAGGATATTTCAGCAGGAGGAATGATAAATTGCTTTACTTCTGAATTTGATTTTAATCTTGATTGTAATGGTTTTGATATTGTGGGGTCTAATATAGAAAACTCTATAGGTATTTTAATGTCAAGTGGGCTAGAGAATTCGTCAGTTAGAAATTGTAATATTGAGAGTTTTGATGTTGGTATTGAAGTATTTGCTGATAATTTTTTAATAGAAAATAACAATATTTTTTCTAATAATGTTGCAATAAAGGTTAACACTGTTGATATAGGATTGATTAAAAATAATAATATTTATTCTAATTCAGATGGTATTAATTTAAATGAAATTTTTAATGGTTATAAAAATGATTATTTAATTATTGAAAATAATAGTATATATAATAATGAATATAATGGAGTTTTTATGCAAGATTCTGATTTTGTTAATATTAGAAATAACGAGTTTTATAATAATTATGTAGGTATAATGTTTTTTTCAAAATTTGATGATATATTAATTTTGAAGAATAATTTTAGTAATAATAATTATACAGCTAATTTTATGTATTTGGGAGGACAAATGCCTGGGAATATTAAGTTTCTATATAATTATCTAGAATCTAAAGATAAAATTTTTTCTATAGATTTTTCTAAGGGCACTTATGTTTTTTATGATTCTGTTTATGAGATTGGTAATTATTGGTATGACTTTGCGTGTAATGAAGAAGAGAGTAGAGCCGGATATGATGTATGCTTAGACCCCTCAACTTATATTATTGATGAGAAGAATAATATTTTAGATAAAGGTCCAATGTATTATGAGTCTAGTTTTTCAAAAGGTGGGCAGTTTTCAAAGTGTACAAATATAACTAGGTCTGGCAAATATATGTTTTCAAATGATATTAAAGGTGATGGAAGTTGCATTGTTATAAATTCTGATAATGTTGAAATTGATTGCAATGGTTATAATCTTGATTTAAAATCTTTAGGGGTTGGATTTTTTATTAATAATTCTGATAATGTTAAATTGAGAAATTGTAAAATTGAGAACACAGATAGGGCAATAGAAATAATTAATTCAAATAATATTTCTATTGCGAATATTACTGCTATGAAAAATGATGTAGTATTAATGATTGATAAATCATATGATATTAATCTAAATAATTCTTATTTAAATAATGATAATAAGAGATTATTTAATTTTGAGAATATTGAGAACAGTATATGTCCTTTAGAATTATTTAATGTGGATGATGGTAATGGTGGTGAGCATGGTTTTTTTTATGGAAATCTTGATGGTCTTGAAGAGTTGTCAAATTATGCATCTCTTACTTTGTGTTCTTTAAGTGATGAGTATATAATTGGAAATTATAATATATTAGATGAGTTAAATATTTTCAACTCAAGAAATAATAATATTACTAAATTTAATATAAATAATGCTTATTTATCAGGTTCTTCTGAAAATATTTTTAGGTTTTTTATTGTTAATGATAGTAGTGGATTTGTAGTGGAAAATAGTAATCAGAATGAGTTTACAAATATGGATATTAATAGGGATTATGGTTTTTTGATAAAAGATTCTGATAATAATTATTTTAATTATATTTATTTTAATGATAATATTGGTTCTGTTAAATTGAGTAATTCTAATAATAATAATTTGCATAATTTTTATATTAAGGGGGCACAAGATTATTCAATATTACTTTATCAATCTGATTTAAATTATTTTAATAAATTTGAAATTGTTTCTTCAAGTTCATTTATTCTTAACTTAAGTGATAAGAATAAATTAAGTGAAGGAGTTTTTGCAAGTATAGATGATTTTGCTTTGAAGATTTTAGGTTCAGATGAGAATTTGATTACTCTTAGTAATTTTTCACAAATTAATAAAGCAGTAATAATTAATGATATTGGAGATAAGAAATCAATAAATAATGCTATTTGTAGAAATGAGTTTGATAGTTATATGAATATTGATGTTAAATATGATTATAGTCAGACACCTAATATTTTTCATTGTGATTTAAATACAAAAAAAGTAGGGAATTATTGGGGAGATATTAAATGCAGAGAGTCTGAACTTATTAATAATGATGTTTATATCTGTATTAATCCTGGAGAATATAATATAGATGTTGATAAAGGATTAATTGATAAATATCCATTAACTTATTTTAAACCTCAAACTGTGCCTTTGTTAGTTGCAAAGTATGATTCTCCTACACCTGGTGCTGATGAGATTTTAACAAGTAAGGATATTAAGATTAAGGTAGTTTCTAATAATAATGATTTTAAGACATGTCAATTGTTTTTTAAGAAAGATAATTTGGAGGAAATATATTTGATGAGTATTTTAGGAGGTGTTGAATGTATTTATGAAATAAAAGGATTGCAATTAGATGTGGAATATTCTTTTTATGTTCAGGTTAGTGATATATTTAATCAAACAAATAAATTAACAAATATTAATTTTGAGTATGACCCTGATGGTCAAGGTGAAATTCAAAATGATACTATTAGTAATGATAATCAAGATGATAATAATAATTCTTTAAGTATTGATGATGATTTAGAAATGTTTGAATTTGAAATTGATAATCAAATTATTAAAAAAATTGCCATATCAAAAGATATTTCAATTGGGTCTAATGATTATGATGCTTTAATATTGTCAAAAGAAGAGATTGAAGATTTGCCAGGTAGTGATGGAATAGATATTAAGACAGCAGTTGAGTTTACAATAAATAAAAATTTAAATAATAGTCAAGTAGATTTATTTTTTAATGTTAATTCTCAAAATGAAGAAATTTATTTATTAGATGGGGGTGTATGGAGTAAATTATCTATAACTGATACAAGTGAAGTAAATATGAAAAAAGTTGCAACAAATAAGTTTGGTGTGTTTGCTATAGTTATAGTTCCAGATGAGAATAATGAGGAGGTAGTTAATTCATCAACAAATTTGTTTGATATAGTAATGTATATTTTTATTGTTATAGCAATTTTATCTGTTATAGGTTATCTTTTATTTAAGTTTGGTTTGCTTGAATGGCTTACAGATTATATTTCAAGATTGAAGAATATAAATAAAAATGGTAATAAAAAAAAGTTAGAACAAAAAGGTAGTGGGGATGATCCTTTTTCAAGACTTAAAATTATTAATAGTGGGGGTGTTAATTCTGCTTCAAATATTTCAGAACCAAAACCAGAATTTAAAAATAATTTAGTCTCTAATGGGGATAAAGGACATTTGGTAAATAATCTTGGGTCAAATTTAAATACTGACTCTGTGAAAATAAGTGGATTAAAAAAAGAAGATTTATCTAACTATGTTCAAAATAATAAAGAAAAAAAGACTTTAAATGAAATGTGGGAAGAACTTGGAAAAAAAGGATATTCTAATAAAGAAATTCTTGATAAATTTGCAGAAGAGAAAATTGCAAAATTTAATTTTTATGATTTTAATACTTGTGTTCAGGAGTTTAAGGCACATCCAACTATTAGTAAAGATGAGGTTATGTCAAGTTTGGAGGCAAA